>JAHBXY010000213.1 GCA_019636275.1 Planctomycetota bacterium
AGGCGTCCCAGGCCTCGAGGCGGGCCGCCGTGACGCGGGGCCGAGCGCGCTCCTCGTCGAGCGCGGCGCGGGCGGCGTCGGGGATCAGCCCGGCGGCGTCGGCGGGCAGCGGCAGGACGTCGTCGGCGCGGATGAGCTCGCGCGCCAGGGCGAAGCGCTCGATCGCCGCCGCCGGCGCGCCCTCGGCCAGGCGGCGCCAGCCCGCGGCGGCGGCCTCGAGCACCCGGCGCTCGCGGTCGCGCCGCTCGGCCGTGAGCGCCCGGCTCCAGCCGGCGCCGAGCGCCACGACCAGCGCGGCCGCCGCCGCGCCGGCGGCCACGGCGCCCCGGTTGCGCAGGGCCCACTTGCGCAGCCGGTAGGCGGCCGTGGCCTGCCGGGCGCCGATCGGGCGGTCGGCGAGGTAGCGCTCGACGTCGCGCGCCAGCTCGAGCGCCGACTGGTAGCGCGCGTCGCGGTCCTTCTCCAGCGCCTTGAGGCAGATCGCGTCCAGCTCCCACGGCAAACCCGGCGCGCGGGCGCTCGGCGCGGCCGGCTCGGTGAACAGGATCTGCGAGAGCACCTCGCGCGTCGACCCGCGGAACGGGGTGGCCCCGGCGAGGAGCTCGTAGAGGATCGTCCCCAGGGCGTAGACGTCGCTGCGGACGTCGACCTCGTCGACCTTGCCCGAGGCCTGCTCGGGCGACATGTAGCGCAGGGTGCCGAGGACGTTGCCCTCGCGGGTCGTGTCGCCCGTCTGCTCCTCGTCCTGGTCGAGCCGCTTGGCCAGGCCGAAGTCGAGGATGTGCGGCGCCGGCCCGTCGTGCCCGGTGATCAGCACGTTGTCGGGCTTGAGGTCGCGGTGGATCACGCCGCGCGTGTGGGCGTGCTGCACGCCCTCGCACAGGCGCAGGAAGAGCGTCAGCAGCGCGCGGCGCTCCTGCGGCCCCTGGGCGAGCCAGCGCGAGAGCGGCAGGCCCTCGACCAGCTCCATGACGATGTAGAAGGTGCCGTCGTGCTCGCCGGCGTCGAGCACGGGGACGACGCACGGGTGCTGGAGGACGCTGGCGGCGTGCGCCTCGCGCAGGAAGCGCCGCTGGTCGACCTCGCTCGCCAGCGCGCCGGAGAGGAGCACCTTGAGCGCCACCGGCTTGCCGAGCCCCTGGTGGAAGGCGCGGTAGACGACGCCCATGCCGCCGCGGCCCAGCTCGCCGTCGATCCGGTAGTGGAGGAACACGTCGCCCGGGGCCAGCGCGCGCGCGCGGCGCAGCGGCGTCGCGGCGACCGCGGCGGCCGGCGCGGCATCGCGCCACAGGTCGTCGAGGTCACCCGCGGCGGCCTCCTCGGCCAGCGCGCCGGCGACCTCGCGCGCCGAGGGGCGCCGCGCCGGCTCGCGGTCGAGCATGCGGGCGACGAGCGTGCACAGCGCGGGCGAGGTCCCCGGGGCCGCCGCGGCGAGCGCGGGCGTCTCGCTCGTGAGGCGCTCGGCGAGGACGTCGGCCGGCGTGGCCCCCTCGAACAGCGGGCGCCCGGCGAGGGCGCGCCAGCAGAGCGCGCCGAGCGCGTAGACGTCGGCCGCGGGCCCCCACGGCTCGCCCAGGAGCACCTCGGGCGCGAGGTAGGCCGGGGTGCCGAGGATCTCGTCGCGCGTGAGGCGCACGGAGACGTCGTCAGCGAGGGCGATCCCGAAGTCGGTGAGCAGCACGCGCCGCTCGGGCGTGACGAGCACGTTGGCGGGCTTGACGTCGCGGTGCACGACGCCGGCGTCGTGGGCGACCGAGAGCGCCTCGGCCACGCGGGCGACGACGAGCGTGGCCTCGGGCTCGCTCAGGCGGCGCTCGGGCCGGGCGGCGAGCACCACGTCGAGGTCGCGGCCGGCGACGAGCTCGAGGGCCAGCCACGGCCGGCCCGACGCGGCGTCGATGCCCCGGCCGAGCGCGCGCACGATCCCGGGGTGCCGGAGCTGCTCGAGGACGCGCCCCTCGCGCTCGAAGCGCGTGCGGTCGGTCTCGCCGGCCAGCGGCGCGCGCAGCACCTTGAGCGCCGCCGGCGCCCCGTCCGACCCGCGGGCCAGGAGGACGTCCCCCATGCCGCCGCGCGCCAGGCGGCCCTCGATGCGCCAGGGGCCGAGCTGCTCCGCGGCGACGCCGGTGTCGTCCTCGCTCGCCGCCCGGGTCGAGGCGGCCGAGGTGGAGGGCGCGGTCGACGTGCGCAGGTCCGGCGCGCTCACGGGCGTTCCCTCGCGCGCGTCACGGCGGCTCGTCCTCGAGGGGGTCCTCCGGGCTGCGCGGCGTCCCACATGGTAGCAGCGCGCCCGGGCCGGCTCACGCCGGGGGCGGCTGCTCCTCGGGCACGGGCTTGGGCGTCGGCGCGGGCGCCTCGCGGCGGGCGCGCCACCACTCGACGACGATCGGGACGACGGAGAGGACGATGATCCCCAGGATCACCATCTGGAAGTTCTTCTTCACCCAGGGCAGGTTGCCGAACCCCCAGCCGATGCTCACGAAGCCGACCACCCACACGACGGCGCCGACGATGTTGAACATGGCGAAGCGCGCGTAGCGCATCTTCCCGATCCCGGCCACGAACGGGGCGAACGTGCGGATGATCGGCACGAAGCGGGCGATGATGATCGTCTTGCCGCCGTGCTTCTCGTAGAAGCGCTGGGCGCGGTGCAGGTGCTCCTGGTTGAGGAGCCAGCTCGACTCGCGGTTGAAGACGCGCGGGCCGACGCGCAGCCCGATCGAGTAGTTGACGGCGTCGCCCAGGACCGCGGCGATGATCAGGAGGATCGAGACCAGGACCGGGTCGATCGGCGAGCCGTCGGTGGCCGAGAGGGCGCCGACGGCGAACAGGAGCGAGTCGCCTGGGAGGAAGGGGGTCACGACGAGCCCCGTCTCGCAGAACACGACCCCGAAGAGCAGCGCGTAGAGCCAGGCGCCCATGTCGGCGGCCCACGCGTTGAGGTACTTGTCGAGGTGCAGGAAGACGTCGATCGCGTGGGTCAGGGCCTCCATCATCCGCGGCGGTCCTCCGGCTCGTGCGAGGGCGCTCGATCATCGCGGCTGGGCGGCGGACTGACCAGGCTGGTCAGCGGAAGTCGCCCACGGGCGTGAACATCAGCGCGCGCGCGCCGCAGCGCGGGCACGGGTGGCCCGAGAGCACCTCGCCCTTGAGGGTGGAGATCCGGTAGCGCCGCTCGGGGGCGAGCGGGAACGTGCGGCCGCAGCGGTCGCACGGCGGCTCCGGCGGCGGGGCGCCCATGAAGAGCTGCACGCTCTGCAGGTCGCGGCAGCAGGGCGCGGCGTGGACCTCGAGGTGCGAGACGTCGTGGGCCTCGATCTGCGCGTGGGTGGCCCCGAGGCGCAGGCCGGCCGCGGTGTAGCCGCACGCGTCGCAGCGCGCGTCGAGGACGAGGCCCATGGGGCGCATTCTACGCGCCGCAGGGCGCCGAGGGATGTCGGACCCGTGGGGTAGGGTCCCCGGGTGCGGCCGGCCTCCGCTCGGGGGAGTGGTCCGGACGCCAGAGGACCCAGCGCGCGTGCTCGAACCCGTCCAGCCCCGCCAGCCGCAGGGGCTCCTGTTCCCCGAGGCGCCCGGCCGGCTCGCGGCGACGCCTGCCCGCGCACCCGCCGGCGGCGACCTCGAGCAGCACCTGGCGCGGCTGTTCGGCTTCTCGTCGTTCCGCCCCGGGCAGCGCGAGACGATCGAGGCCGTCCTCGCCGGCCGCGACGCGCTCGCCGTCATGCCGACCGGCGGCGGCAAGTCGATGACCTACCTCCTGCCGGCGTTCCTCCTCCCGGGGGTGACGATCGTCGTCTCGCCGCTCCTGGCGCTGATCCAGGACCAGGTGCAGAAGCTCGTCGCGCGCGGGCTGCCGGCGACCTGCCTCAGCTCGCAGGTGCCCTGGGAGGAGCAGCAGCGCCGCATGGAGGCCCTGCGCGCCGGGCGGCTCAAGCTGCTGTTCGTGGCGCCCGAGCGCTTCCGCAACGCGCGGTTCGCGCGCGCGCTCGAGGGCGCGCGCGTGAGCCTCCTGGCCGTCGACGAGGCGCACTGCGTCTCGCAGTGGGGGCACGACTTCCGCCCCGACTACCTGCGGCTGGGCGAGGCGATCCGCGCCTGCGGGCGGCCGCCCGTGCTGGCCGTGACCGCCACGGCCACGAAGCAGGTGCGCGACGACATCGCCCGGCAGCTCGAGCTCGGCCCCGAGGTCGTGACCCTCGTGCGCGGCTTCGAGCGGCCGAACCTGCACCTGTCGGTCGTGCAGGTCGACGGCGGGCGCGGCGAGCGGCTGCGCTGGGTCGAGCGGCTGGTGACGGCGGCGCGCGCCGGCGACGGGCCGAAGGGCCCGGGGATCGTCTACTGCGCCACGCGCAAGAACGCCGACCGGCTGGCGCACGACCTGGCGCGCGCCGGGCACGGGCGGCTGGGCGTCTACCACGCCGGCATGCCGGGGCCGGCGCGCGCGCGCGTGCAGGACCGCTTCTTCGCCGGGCAGCTCGACGTGGTCGTGGCCACCAACGCCTTCGGCCTGGGGATCGACAAGCAGGACGTGCGCTTCGTCGTGCACCACGACCTGCCCGGGAGCCTGGAGGCCTACTACCAGGAGGCCGGGCGCGCCGGGCGCGACGGGCTGCCGGCGCGCTGCGCGCTCGTGTTCGGCTACCAGGACGTGCACCTGCAGCGCTTCTTCATCGAGACGGCGCACCCGTCGCGCCAGCTCGTGGCGCAGGTGGCGAGCGCCCTGGCCAAGGTGGGCCCGGACCCCGAGGCCCTGCGCGCGCGGCTGCCGGAGCGGCCGTCGGAGCGGGCGATCGAGTCGGCCCTGCGCCTGCTCGACCAGGCCGGCGGCCGCCTCGAGGACGTCGACTTCGCCGCGGTCAAGGCGCGCGCGGCCCATGCCGAGGCGCTGCTGCGCCGCCTGCTCTCCTACGCGCGCGACCCGAGCTGCCGGCACCGCGCCGTGCTGCGCTACTTCGGCGCGCCCGGGGCCGACGGCTCGTGCGCCGCCTGCGACCGCTGCGCGCCCGACCCGGCCCTGGCGGGCCCGCCGCCTGCGGCGCGGTCGGCGGCCCGGCCGAGGTCGGCGGCGGCGTCGAAGACCCCGGCGCGCGAGCGGTCCTCGACGAGGGCGACGGGGGCGGGGGCCAGGGCGACGACGAAGCCGGCCGCGGCGGCCGTGAGCGAGGCCGACGCCGACCCGGCGCTGGTGACCGTGCTGCGGGGCCTGCGCACGCGCCTGGCGAGCAAGCGGCGCGTCCCGCCCTACCGCATCTTCCACGACAAGACGATCGTCGAGCTCGCGGCCCGCCGGCCGACGACCCGCGCCGCCCTGCTCGACGTCTACGGCCTGGGCGAGCGCAAGGTCGACGACTTCGGCGACGAGCTCCTTGCGGCGATCCAGGGCCGGCCCGCGGCGGAGCCGACCGGCGAGTAGCGGCTACTCGTCGCCGAACGGGTCCTCGTCGGGCGGCGGCGCCTCGTCGTCGCCCATCGGCGGGTCCTGGGGCGCAGGCGGCGTCTGCGGCTCGGCCGGCGGCGCCGGCGGCGTCTGCTGCGCGCCCCCGCCCGGGGGAGCGCCCGGCGGAGCGACAGGCGGGCCCTGCATCTCGTCGGGCGGGTCGACCGGCGGGAAGGCGTTGCCGGGCGGCGGGCCGTGGTCGTGCCCGTCGTCGTCGTGGTGGTGGTCGTCGTGGTCGTCGTCGTGGCCGAGCCCCGTGTCGAGGAGGGCCTCGCGCGCCGGCCGCAGCGTGTCGTAGCTCTTCGCCGAGATCACGTAGAACCAGTGGCCGAAGCGCTCGTTGAGCTCGGTGGCCCGCTCGGCCGCCCTCTTCATGGCCTCGACCGTCGGCTGACCGTCCGGGGCGCGCGGGAGCGCGTCCTCGTTGACGTCGGCGTCGATCACCACCCAGCGGCGCAGGGTGGCGTCGTCGCCGTCGCCGGGGAGGACCTCGCCGAAGCGGATCGTGTAGCGGATCCCGTCGGTCGTGTCGACGACCAGCTCGCCCTCGTTGCTGAACACGCCCTGGTCGCGCGTGGGGAAGAAGCCCGCCGCCTGCAGGCGCTCGGGCGCGAACGGGGCCACGTCGACGATCTCGAGCCCGTCGAGCGCGCCCGTCACGTCGTTGACCTTGTGCTGGGCGAGCTTCTCCTCGGGCTTCTGGTCGGCCAGCGCCCAGGTCCCGTCCCGCTTGCCGAGCACCAGCTTCTCGCCCGGCTCGATGCGGATCACGCCCTGCGAGCGCAGGAGCTGCTCGTCGACCGAGTACTTGTCGATCGTGATCGTCGAGATCGCCGCCACGTCGAGGAGCAGCAGGTCGCGCTCGATCCAGTCCTCGAACTTCGTCGACGGGTCGACGTCGGCGCCGCGCGCGGCGTAGACGCGCTTCTCGCCCGGCAGGCGCACGTAGCGCAGGTGCTCCGACCCCTCGACCGTCTTGCCGAGGATCACGTCGGCGAGCACCTTGCCGCCGCCGTCGCGCAGGGTCACGCGCCGGCCGCGCCCCTGGAGCGGGCCCGACTCGGCGGTCGGGTCGACGACGCCCGCGGCGATGTGGTCCTCCTCGCGGGCGCTGCGCAGCGACTCGCGGGCCAGGCCCATGACGGCCGTGGCGGTCTTCGCCAGGCGCTCCTTGCCGTCGGCCGGGTAGTTGTCCTTGGAGGGGATGCGCCACATCCCGTCCTTCAGCTCCA
This sequence comes from Planctomycetota bacterium, assembly GCA_019636275.1. Taxonomy (GTDB): domain Bacteria; phylum Planctomycetota; class J058; order J058; family J058; genus JAMLIC01. Next base: position 6,670 of record JAHBXY010000213.1, read on the forward strand.
CCTTGAACGGGATCGCCGCGCCCTCGGACGCGTCGAAGTCCCACACCTCGAGGCTCGTCGCCTGGGTGAAGTCGGTGAACTGCGGGAAGAACGGCTTGCCCTGCTCCTCCGGCGGGGCGTCGAACGACGGGCCCCAGGCCCGCGTCGTCACCGTGAGCGCGAGGAGGAGGAGAGCGACGCCGGCGTAGGCGCCGGTCTTCTGGGCCTCGTTCACGCGACCCTCCTGCGCGCGGTCGGGATCAGCTCCCGCTCGCGCTTCGTCTTGCGGATGAACACGATCAGGCCGAGGAGCAGGACCGGCGGCACCGGGCCGCCGAGCGACACGGCCATGACGCCGAAGATCGCCGCCGAGCGGGCGCGCTCGGCCTGGGTCCGCGCGCGCCGGGCGGCGTCGCGCTCCTCGTCCTCGATGCGCCGCTTCTCCGCGTCGAACTTGCGCTGCTCGCGCTCGCGGGCGGCGCGGAGCATGATCTCCTTGTTGCGCCGGTCGAGGTCGGTGCGCCGCTGCACCTCCTCGAGCTTCTGGTCGAGCCGCTTCTGCGCCTGCTCGAGCTGCTCCTTCGAGGCCGTCTTGGCGGCCTCCACCGCGCTCGTCTGCTGCTTGGTGAGCTCGGCCTCGAGCCGCTCGAAGTAGGCCAGCGGCCGGTGCCTCGGGCGCAGCTTGCGCAGGGCCAGGTAGGCGTCCTCGCCGGCCAGGGCGTCGATGCAGTTGGCGACGAAGGTGACGTTGTCCAGCTCGGGCAGGCTCTTGTCGCCCTGGCGGCGCAACGAGTAGAAGCTGTCCGAGATCAGGTCCATGTCGGCGATGACGATCGCCTCGAAGGGCTTGCCCAGGTCGCCGCGCTTCATCGCCTCGGTGTCCTTCGGCGCGCGCATCTGGCCCTTGAGGCGCAGGGCCAGCGTGCGCGGCGCGTCCTTGGGCTGGTAGGGGCGCGTGTCGGCGGGGACCGGCTGGAGGCCGAAGAAGCTCTCCTGGAAGTGCTCGCTCCAGCGGTGCCAGCCCGAGCGCGGGCCGGTGCGCAGGAGCGGCGTGGCCTGCACCTCGGGCAGGGGCACGGCCTCCACCTCGCCCGGGTAGATCAGGGCCAGCTCCTGGAGCCCGGCCGTGATCGGGTCCTGCTGGTTGAAGCCGCCGCCCTCGAAGGGGTCGTCCTTGGGCCGCTCGGCGTCGGCCGGCGGCGGGACGACGAACGCGACCTCCTTGGGGAACTCGAACTCGGGGTGCGGGTTGAGGCCGTCCCACACCACCCGCTCCTTCGGGAACGACGCGCCGAGCGCGTGGAGCAGCGGGTCGAGCTCGCCGCGCTCGGGGTCGGGCCCGCGCGGCTGCTGGAACGGGTTGCGCCCGGCGCCCGGCGGGCGCATGGGCGCCTTCTCCATGTCGGAGATGGGGAAGGGGTCGACGAAGAACAGGGCGTTGCCGCCCTGGTGCATGTACTCGGCGATCCGGTCGATCGCGCCCTGCGGCAGGGCGGTGGCCAGCGGCACGACGAGCACGTCCAGGCTGGTGTCGATCGGCGCCGTGCCGGCGACCTCGCTCACCTCGTACTGGTTGCGCAGGTCGCGGATCACCTGCCACTCGGCGCTGCGCTGCATGGTGTTGAAGTCGAACCCGCCGAAGATGTTCAGCCCGGCGGTGACGATCCCCACCTTCTTGCGCTCGAGGTCGGCCACGGCGCCGATCGCGCGCGTCAGCTCGTACTGGATCGGCAGGCCGCGGTGGAAGAAGGGGATCGTCAGCTCGCGCGTGCCGCAGCGGAAGACGAGGCCCATGAAGACCTCCTCGCTCGTGCGCCGCCCGCCGTCGGTCTTCTCCACCCGCTCGGGCTTGATCTTGAACAGCGTCTCCGCGCGCTCCGCCTCCTCCGAGAAGAGCTTCGTCTCGTGGACGATCACGTGGACCTTGTCGCCGCCGCGGGCGTCGAGCTCGCGCAGCATGCGCAGGAGCGCGTCGCGCGTGGCCACGTAGGGCCCCGGGACCTGCGGGGAGATCCAGGCCTCGACGGTCACCGGCCGGTCCTCGCTCAGGCTGGCGAGGATCTTCTTCGCCTCGGGCTTGAGCGAGAGCATGCCCTCGGACGTGATGTCCACGCGCGCCGCGGCCTGCTGGACGAAGAGGACGCCGCTGGCCGCGGCGACGGCCACGGCGGCCAGGCGCACGACCCCGTGCGTGCGGCGCTCCGAGCCCTGGGTCCAGTGGCGGCGGCCGATCACGACCGTGTTGGCGAACAGCGCCGCGCCGGCGACGCCGACGAAGTAGAGGACGTCCTCGAGCGCCACGACGCCGCGGCCGAACGACTCGAAGCGCGTGACCGCGCTCAGCTCGTGCACCACCTCGGCCGGCACCGCCCAGCGGACGGCCACGACCGGCGACAGCCACTGCATGGCCACGAGCGCGGCGCAGAAGATCGCGCCGACGATGAACCCGAGCGTCTGGTTGCTCGTGAGCGACGAGCCGAGCATGCCCACGGCCACGAGCGCGCCGCCCAGGAGCCAGTAGCCCAGGTAGGTGGCGAACATGAGACCCAGGTCGGGCGAGCCCAGGAACTCGAGCACCACGATGTTGGCGACGCCCGTGAACGCGAGCGCGATCGTGTAGATCCCGAAGCACGCCCCGTACTTCGCCAGCACGACCTCCGGGTCCTGGGCGGGGAGCGTGAGCAGGAGCTGGTCGGTGCCCTGCCGGTACTCGGTCGCCCACGAGGCCATGGTCACGGCCGGGATGAACGCGACGAGCAGCCAGGGCAGCCCGGCCGTGAGCAGGTCCAGGTTGGCCTTGTTCTCGGTGAAGAACGTGTGCGGCCGCGCCATCACCCCCGTCAGGACGACGAAGAGCAGGATGAACACGTACCCCGTGGGGTTGCCGAAGTAGGCGCGCAGGTCCCGCTTGAAGATGGCCGCCATGGCCTGGCGGTTCATGGGTCCCTCCGGTGTTGCGGTCGGCCGGTCAGGCCGCGGCGGTGTGGGCGGCGAACGCGGCGTCGAGGTCGCCGCCGCCCTTGCGGCGCAGCTCCTCGACGGTGCCCTGGAAGACGATCCGCCCGTCGTTGATGAACACGATCCGGTCGGCGATCGCCTCCACCTCCTGCAGGATGTGCGTGGAGAGGAGGACGGCCTTGGTCCGGCCCAGCTCGCGGATCGTCTTCCTGACGTCGCGGATCTGGTTCGGGTCGAGGCCGGTCGTCGGCTCGTCGAGGATCAGGACGTCGGGCTCGTGGAGGAGCGTCTGGGCGAGGCCCACGCGCTGGCGGTAGCCGCGCGAGAGCTTGTGGATCGCCTTGCCCATGACGGCGCCCAGGTCGAGCTGGTCGCGCACGGCGGCGACCCGCTGCTCGAGCCGGTCCGGCGCCAGGCCGCGCGCCTCGCCGAGGAAGCGCAGGAGCTCGTCCGGGGTCATCTCGTCGTAGAGGGGCCCGTTCTCGGGCAGGTAGCCCAGGCGGCGGGCGACGGCCAGGCGGTCGGTGATCACCGACAGGCCGGCGATGCGCGCCTCGCCGCGGTCGGGCGCGAGCATGCCCGTGAGCATGCGCATGGTCGTCGACTTCCCGGCGCCGTTCTGGCCGAGGAAGGCCACGACCTGCCCGCGCCGGACCTCGAAGCTCACGTCGCTCACGGCGGCGAACGCGCCGTAGAACTTCGAGAGCCCGCTGGCCGTGATCAAGACCTCGGCGGGCTTGCTCGTCGGCTCGGCCGGGGGCGTGGGCTCGGCGGCGGCGGGGGCGTCGCTGGGCTGGGCCGCGCTCGGGTCGTTCGTGTCGTCGGCGCCCGGCGCGCCCTGGTCCTGATCGGTCATGGGCGTTCCCTCGATCGAGCGTGATCGAAGCTGCGATCCGGTGTGGGGGACCTGTTATGCAACGGCCCTGCGGGATCGACAAGCCCTATTCACCGGAGCGGACCGGGGCGCCCGTGGCGAAATGCTACTCCTCAGCGCATCTGGTCGACTGGCGGGACAGTGGCTCGCGGACCGTCCTTTGGCCACTGCTGATACCGCGCCTCGTACTCCATGTTGCGCACCGTCACCAGCTCCAGCCGTCCCCCCATGCGGTGCTCGTAGACCATCAGGCGCATGGAGGTCGGGTCGATCACGAAGAGCACGTTGGCCCCCTGCCCCTGCCCCGGCGCCGTCACGGCGAACATCTGCTGGCCGCCTGCCTGCTGCGCCGCCGCGCGCTCCGGGCGCGCCAGGAGCGCGACCCCGAGCCCGAGCGCGAGCCCCACGAGGAGCCCGTGCGAGATCCGCCTCGTCTTCCGCATCGTTCGTCGTCTCCCTCTCTCGAGGCGGTGTCGCCTCGAGCGAGGACACGCGGGCGCGAGGGCCGAGGTTCCGCCAGCGGCCCGGCGTCGCGCGGGCGGGAGGACGGGCGGCCCCCCAGGCTTGGACCACGCGCGCCGCGCCCGCGCGGGGCGTGCGCGTGGACGCGGCCGGGCGCGAAGGGCCGAGGCGCCCCGCGCGGGCGCGGCGCGCGTGACCTGCGCTCGCGCAGAGTGGAGTGAGATGAGGGGGTGGGCAGGAGTTGTGGTTAGGGTTAATCCCAGGCCAAAGCATGCGCCCGGCTGCGGTAGAAGCGGCCCAGGAGCGAGGCGACGACGATCGAGCCGGGCCCGCCGACGAGGGCCACGGCGAAGACCCAGCCCAGGTGCGCCGCCGCGGGCCCGAGGCGGGCGTGGAGCGCGGCCGGCAGGAGGAGCAGCGCCGCGAGCAGCAGCGCCGCGTGCGACAGCCAGGCGGCGAGCACGACGGCGTAGGCGACCGGGGCGCCGAGCGCCGCGCGCAGGAGCATGGGGATGTGCAGCGCCGCGTAGGCGCTCTTCAGCCGGGCGCAGGCGACGAGGGCGATCGGATAGAGGAGCAGCCCGATCACGAGCAGGACGCGCCAGGCGATCGGGCCAGCGCCCTCGGGCGGCTGGGCGAGCGCGGCGACGCGGCCGCGGGCGGCCTGAGCCAGGTCCGACGCCAGCGCCGGCGCGCCGCGCGGGTCGGGCTGCGCGCCTGATCGGGCGGGGCCGACGGCGGCGTCGAGCATGGCCAGCGCGTGGCGGCCCAGGGCGTCGGGCACCTGCGCGTCGCCGCCGGGCAGGTCCTCGTCGACCGGGGCGCGGCGCACCTCGGCCGGCGGGCTCCACACGCGGCCGGCGCGGGCCGGCACCGAGGCGCCGTGGGTCACGTCCCACACGCCGCCCCCGTACACCGCCGCGGCGACGACCGCCGCGGGCGCGAGCATGAGCCCGGCGCCGGCCCAGCTCATGAAGCCGCCGGCCATCTCGCCGAACGTCGGCCAGAGCACGTCGTCGCGCCCGCCGCCGGTCTCGCGCAGGTGCTTGACGACCAGGGCCGCCAGCTCGAGCGCCACGACGAGGCAGGCCAGGAGCCCGACCGGCGGCGAGACCTCGACCGCGAGCAGCGCCAGCGCCAGGAGGAGCGTGCCCCCGAGCGCGGCGCCGATGCTCCCGGCGCGCAGCGGCGCGAGCAGCGCGCCCGGGACGAGCGACCAGAACGAGGGCCCCTTGATCGCGTCGCCCGCCCCCTGCGAGCCGCGGGCGGCCTCGAGCGTGCGCTGGACCGCGCCGACGCCGGCGGCCTCCGACAGGCGGCCGGCGCCCTCCATGAAGCGCTTCGTGAGCGCCGGCCCCCCGCCGCGCGCCCGCTCGGCGCGCGCGGCCGGCCTTGACGCCTCCGCGTCGCCCGCGGGGCGGGGCCGCGGCGTCGCCGTCGACCCGCGCCGGCGGCCCGCCTTCTCGTCGGCCTTGTCCTTCTCGGCCTTCTCCTTGTCCGCCTTCTCCTGGTCCTTGGCCTTGAGGCGGTCGGCGAAGGCCTGCACCTCCTTGTCGACCTCGCTCACGGGCCGCGGCGCCACGGTCGCGCCGGGGGCGTGCGTCATGAACACGAGCTCGTCGTCGCTCTCCATGGCGGCCG
>JAHBXY010000214.1 GCA_019636275.1 Planctomycetota bacterium
GGGTCGAGGACGAGGCTGGTCTGACCTCGAGATCTGTTCCCCTCTGCTCCCTCTGCTCCCTCTGTTGTGAATGCTCGGAACTCATTCCCGCCGCCCCGGGTGACCGACTTGCCAAAACGGCAACTCGGAGGAGGCGGCCATGCGGCGAGCGGTCTGGCGGGTCCTTTCGGTCGCGGCGGTCACGGCGCTGGCGGGCTGCGGAAGGGAGGCGACGCCGCCCGCGGCGGCGCCGATACCGTCGAAGACGGACGCGCCGACGACGGCGACGGCGCCGTTCGCGGACCGCTGCGAGGAGCCGATCATCATCCTCGAGGAGGAGCTCGAGGTCACCACGGAGGTCCCGAAGGGGGGCGGCGGCCTCGGCGAGCTCACCCTGAGCGGCGGTGCCGCGGGTGCCTACGGCTCACGCTACGGCTGCGGCACGCCCGAGCCGGGGCGGGGCTCCACACTCGAGCGCGCCACCCCGGACCCGCGCGCCGGCGCCGACGGCTTCGTCGCGGCCGAGGGCGACGGCGCGCTCTCGACGTTCGCCGTCGACGTCGACACCGCCTCCTACGCGCTCGTGCGCCAGCACCTCCTGCGCGGCAGCCGGCCCGACCCGGCCTCGGTGCGGGTCGAGGAGCTCGTCAACTACTTCCCCTACGACGACGCGCCGCCGGCGCCGGACGACCCCTGCCCGCTGGCGCTCCGCGCGCAGGTCGCCGCGGCGCCCTGGGCGCCCGCGCGGCGGCTCGTGCGCGTGGCGCTCAAGGCGCGCGAGGTCGCCGTCCGGCCGCCCTCGAATCTCGTGTTCCTGATCGACGTGTCGGGCTCCATGCGCGCGCCCAACCGCCTGCCGCTGGTGAAGCGCGCGCTCGAGCTCCTCGTGCGGCGCCTGGGCGAGCAGGACCGCGTGGCGATCGTCGTCTACGCCGGCGCCTCGGGGCTCGTCCTGCCGTCGACGGCCTGCCACGACCCGGGCCCCGTGCTGCGGGCGATCGAGCGCCTCGAGGCGGGCGGCTCGACGAACGGCGGCGCCGGGCTGGCGCTGGCTTACCGCGCGGCGGTCGACAACTTCGTCCCCGGCGGCACCAACCGCGTGCTCCTGCTCACCGACGGCGACTGGAACGTCGGGCCGACGAGCCGCGAGGACCTCGAGGCCCTGATCGCCGAGAAGGCGCGCTCGGGCGTGTTCCTCACGGTGCTCGGCTTCGACATGCACGGCCGCGCCGACGCGACCATGGAGCGCCTCGCGAACCGGGGCAACGGCCACTACGCCTACGTCGACTCCGAGCGCGAGGCGCGGCGCGTCCTCGTCGAGCAGCTCCACGGCACGCTCGTCACCGTCGCCAAGGACGTGAAGGTCCAGGTGGCCTGGGACCCGGCGCGCGTGGCCCGCTGGCGCCTCGTGGGCTACGAGAACCGCCGCCTGGCCACCCGCGACTTCCGCGACGACGCGAAGGACGCCGGCGAGGTCGGCGCCGGCCACGGCGTGACGGCGCTCTACGAGGTCGAGCCGCGGCCGGGCACGGGGCCGCTCGGGACGCTGCGCGTGCGCTGGAAGCCGCCCGAGGGCGAGCTCGCGCAGGAGGCCGGCCGGTCGATCGGCGACGACCGGCGCGGCTTCGACGCGGCGCCCGCCGACCTGCGCTTGGCCACGGCCGCCGCGGCGTTCGGCCTGTGCCTCCGTGGCGACGCGCCGGACGGCGTGACGCTCGCCCGCGTCCGCGGCTGGGCCGCGGACGCCCTGGGCGACCACCCCCACGGGCTCAGGCGCGAGCTCGTCGACCTCATCCGGCGCGCCGAGGCCCTGTTCCCGCCGCCGTCTCCGTCCACGAGCGAGGTCGAGCCGGACCGGCGCGCTTCGTTCGCGCTCGACGGGGTGTCGGAGTCCCAGTGCGTGACGATCCAGTCGCCCTCGGCCGGCGCGTGGCTCGCCCGTCACCAGGCCCCCGAGGGCCGCTGGGCCCCGGACGCCTGGGGGGCCCGCTGCAAGGAGGACGCGCCCTGCACGCCGTCGGGCGGGGACGCGCGTCGCGACGTGGACCTGACGTCGACCGTGCTCCTGGCCTTCCTCGCGACGGGCCAGACCCACCGCTTCGGCACGCGGAAGGCGACGATCATGCGCGGCCTCAAGTGGCTGCGCGCGCGCCTGGGCGACGACGGCCTGTTCCGGGGCGAGGTCAACCACCCGGCCTTGCTCGATGACCACCTGCAGGCGACGGTCGCCCTGGGCGAGGCCTACGCCCTCTCGCGCGACTTCACGCTCAAGCGCGACGTCGAGCGCGCGACGGCCGCGACCCTCTCGCTCCAGTCCCCGGACGGCGGCTGGTCGCAGGGCGACCCTGGTCCGGCGGGGCTCCTGCGCACCGTACGCGCCGTGCTCGCGATCAAGGCCGCGCGCACGGCCGGGCTGGACGTCCCCGACGACGCCTTGACCCGGGCCCGGGCCTGGCTCGAGGCCCGCACCTCCCCGGCCGACCTCGCCCGCCCGGTCCACGACCCCGCGCGCTGCGCGACGGCCCTGGGCGTGCTCGCGCGGATCTTCACCGGCGACCGCCGCTCGACGCCCGACCTGCGCGAGATGGCCCGCGTCCTGACCCACGACGTGGCCCTCGACGACCCGTGCACCGCCTATGCCAGCACGTGCGCCAGCCTCCAGCTCGGCGGCGCCACCTGGACGGCCTGGGACCGCCCGGTCAAGGAGGTCCTCCTCACCCGGCAACGCCAGGACGGCTGCGAGGCCGGCTCCTGGGACCCGTCGCCCACGTGCGGCCCGGGCGGCCGGGTCGAGGCCACGGCCTTGGCGGCCCTGACGCTGGCGACCTGGCCTCGCTACCCGCGCGCCGCGGAGCGGTAGCCGCGTGAAGCCCGCCCTGCGCTGCACCTACTGCCACGACGCGCTGGCCCGCGAGGACGCCGCCTTCTGCGCCGGCTGCCTCGCGCCGCAGCACGCGTCCTGCCGGCAAGAGCACGGGCGCTGCGCCGCGCCCGGCTGCGCCGAGCGGGCGGTCGTGCGTCCGCGCCGCCCCCGTCGGGCGCCGCCTGCGCGCGGCGCCGGTGACCGTCCGGGCCCCAGGGCGCTGACCTCCGACGGCGGCCTCGTGGTCGTCGCGACGCTCTCGGCGTTCGCCGCGGGCTCGGGTTTGCTCGTCGGACTGAACGCTGGTGGCGAGCGCGCCGCGCCCCCGCCCCCGCCCCCGCGCTCGGCGCCGGTCGTGATCCCCGCCGGCCCGCCGCCGCGCCACGACTGGGTCGAGCTGCAGGCCGCGGGCCTCACGATCGCCGTGGAGCTGCTCGAGGGCGAGCGGCTGGCCCTGCTCCCGGCGGCCGACGAGGTCAACGCCCTGCGCCTGCGCCCCGACGGCACCACGGAGGCGCTGCTCGTCGCGCCCGCGCGGCGCGGGATCGGCGTCCGGCTGCCCGAGGCGGACGACGCGAGCTGGACGCACCTCGCGGACCCGACGCCGACCGTCTTCGACGTCGACGGCGCGCAGCCTCATCAGCCCCGCCTACGCCGACGCGCGGCCAGGCCCGACGAGCTCCAGCGCCTCCGCGCGGCGCCTGGAACTCTCTCCCGCGGTCGCGAGTGAAAGGACACGAGGTGACAGCCATGAAGAAGCACACGCCGGCGCCCGAGGGCTACTACGAGGACGACCCCGACGACGCCCACGACCTGGCCCCCGACGAGGTCACCCTGCGCGCGCGCCTGCGCCAGCGGCTCGCCGCCGTCATGGGCACGTCCTACGGGATCTCGGCCCTGGTCCACGTGGCGATCCTGCTCGTCCTGGCGACGATCATCATCACGTCGCCCACCCAGCAGGAGCCGCGGCTGATCCACGTCTCGCACGCGGTCGAGCCGCCGAAGATCGAGGAGGAGCGCGAGCGCGACCTCAAGGACACACCGCCCGTGCCGCCGTCGGAGCAGGTCGAGACGCCCCTGGTCATCCTGCAGGAGCAGGTCGAGGTCACGAGCGAGGTGCCGAAGGGGATCGACCTCGACAACGTGACCGACAAGAACCTCGAGAACCTGCTCACCGACGACGCCACCGGCCTCAGGGGTGGCGGCGCGGGCGCCTACGGCGCCCGCTTCGGCGACGGGGCGCCCAAGGGGGAGGGCTGGGACCGCGCGACCGAGGACGCCGTCAAGGGCGCCCTCGAGTGGCTGCGCCGCCACCAGGACAGCGACGGCGCCTGGCGCTCGACCTGGGCCCAGCGCTGCCAGGACGACGGCTGCAAGGGCGGCGTGTGGCAGGACGGCGGCGGCGACCACGCCGTGGGCTACACCGGCCTGGCCGTGCTCGCCTTCCTGGGCAACGGCAACACGCACCGCTTCGCCAAGGTGAAGGCCTACCGGCCCGTGGTGCAGCGCGCCCTCCGCTTCCTGCGCAGCCAGCAGCGCCCCGACGGCAGCATCGGCTGGGAGCGGCCCGACGAGCAGGCCTACGACCACATGATCGCCACCATGGCCCTGTGCGAGGCCTACGCGATCACGCGCGACTTCGAGCTCAAGTCGGCGGCCCAGCGCGCGGCCGACCACCTCGTCGCCGCCCAGAATCCGGGGCTGGCCTGGCGCTACGGGCCGCGCGACGGCCGCAACGACTCGTCGGTGACCGGCTGGGCCGTGCTGGCCCTCAAGGCCGCGCATACGGCCGGCTTCTCGATCCCGCCGCAGGCGTTCGAGGGCGCGCAGGCCTGGTTCCTCCGCGCCACCGACAGCCAGGGCAACGCGGGCTACATGACGCCGGGCGGCGGTTCGTCGTTCCTCGGCCCCAACGACGGCAAGTTCGACGAGCAGCCGACCAACACCGCCGTGGCCCTCCTCGGCCGGCTGCTCATGGGCGAGCGGCGCAGCACCGACGCCCTGCGCCAGGCGTCGAAGCACCTGCTCGCGGCGCCGCCCACGTGGCCGTCGCGCGAGCAGGTGCGCAAGGTGAACTTCTACTACTGGTACTACGGCACCTACGCCATGTTCCAGATGGGCGGCCAGCCCTGGCACGACTGGAACGCGCAGATGAAGCAGGCGCTCCTGCCCCACCAGCGGCGCGGCGGCTGCGCCGACGGCTCGTGGGACCCCGACTGCCCCTGGTCGCTCGTCGGCGGCCGCGTCTACGCGACGGCGATCAACGCCCTGACCTTCGAGATCTACTACCGCTACGAGCGCGCCAAGGAGACGCCCGCCCTCGACAAGGTCGAGCGCCCGCGCTGATCGCGCCTCAGGCCAGGTCCGCGAGGGCGAGCCCGAGCGGGCGCAGCAGGGCCGACTTCTTGTGCTGGTGCCCCTGCATGCGCCCCAGGACGTCCGAGAGGCACGCGACGGCGCGCGCCTGGTGTCTCCCCTTGTTGAGCATCACGGCCTCGGCGCGCTCCCCCGCCGCGGCATCGGTGATCTCGGCCCGCGAGGCGACGCCGCGCTTCGTCATCTGCTCGAGGACCTGCGTGGCCCAGACCGCGGGCAGGTGCGCGGCCTCGCACAGCCACAGCAGCTCCTCCTGGACCTCCGCCAGGCGCTCGAAGCCGAGCTCCACCGCCAGGTCGCCGCGGGCGATCATCACCCCCGCCTGCGGCTGCCGCAGCGCGGCCAGGAGGAGGCGCGGCGCGGCGGCGAAGGCGCGCCGCGTCTCGATCTTGAGCAGCAGCCCCGCGTCGTCGCGCCCGCGCGCGGCCAGGGCGCCGGCCGCGACCGCCACGTCCTCCGGTCGCGAGATGAACGACAGCCCGATCACGTCGGCCAGGCCGGCCGCGACCTGCAGGTCGCGCTCGTCGCGCTCGGTGAGCCCGGGCGGGTCGAGCGCGAGGTCGGGGAGGTTGATCCCCTTGTCGCCGACGAGCGCCACGCCGGGCCGGGCCTCGAGCACCCGCAGGTGCGCGCCCTCGTCGTCACAGGCCTCGACCGCGGCCACGACCGCGCCATCGTCGAAGACCACCCGCTGCCCGGGCCGCAGCGCGCGCACCGCGGCGGGGAGCGTGCAGCCGATCCGGGCCGGGCGGCGAGGGCCGCCGACGACCGGCCCGGCCACCAGCAGCAAGGCCTCGCCGGGCGCCACGTCGACCCTGCCCCGGGTGGCCGGGACCTGCCCCACGCGCGCGCGGCGCGACGCCGCGCCGCGGCCCACGGTCAGCGCGAGCCCGGGGACGACGAAGGCGCGCCGGTCGCAGGTCGCGATGCGACCGCCCGCGCCGGGCGCCTCGACGACCTCCAGCGCGCGACGACGACCGCGCGTGTCCACGAGGCGGATCGTGTCACCCGCGGCGACCTCGTCCAGCCAGGCGCCGGGCACGGGCAGCGCCGCGTCGCAGCCCCGGGGCGCCGGGCCGGAGTCCCCCTCGGGATGCAGCCACACCCGGGCGGGGGCCACGACCGCGCCCAGCGCGTCGCGGCGCACCCGCCACGTCACCACCCGCGGTCCGGGCGGCGGCTCGACCGTCCGCAGCTTGGGCCCCCCGAGGTCCATGAGCACGCGGACCGGGCGCCCGCGCGCCGCCCCGGCCCGGCGGGCGTCGTCGGCCAGCCGCGTCCACGTCGGCGGGTCGTCGTGGGCGCAGTTCACGCGCACGAGGTCGGCGCCGGCGGACACGACCGCCTGGACGTCCATCGGGCTCGACTCCGCGCCCATCGTGGCCACGATCCGCGTGCGCCGCCCCGGCGGGTCCGGCCCGAGGAGGGCGCGGGTGCGCGCCTCGAGCAGCGCCCCGGCCGCCTCCACGTCGAGCGGCGGCTCGCGCGACGGTCGCGGCGGCGCGCCGTCGCCGAGGGCGACCAGCGCCCTCCCGACGGCCTCGACGGTGGCCAGGACGTGGCCCTCGCACCGCCCGAGCGACGACAGCCCGCGCGCCGCGAGCGCGACCTGGAGCGGGCGCAGGTCACGCCGGCGGAGGGCCAGGTAGTGGACGAGGTTGCGCGCGCTGGCCAGGCGGTCGCCGGTGAGGACCTGCAGCGCCTCGCCGGCCCGCGCCTCCAGCGCCAGCATGTCCGCCCGCAGCAGGTCGACCGCAGCCAGGAGCCCGGGCGCCGTCGCACCGCCGAGACCCGTGTCCCCGGCGCGTGACGGCGCCACGTCGACTTCGGAGGAGTTGCTCATGTCCGGCGCGCTGGGGCGCAAACGGCTGGCCAGAGCGCGCCCCCTCGCGGCGGGCCGGTCGCTGGACTACGCTCTCCGGCCCCCGAGCCGAGCGCCGGGGAGGCTGGAGGACCCATGACCTCGCGCACACTGACCACCCCGTTCCTGCTCTGCCTCCTGGCCGCGCCCGCCGCCCTCGCCCAGGGCGCGCCGACCCCGCGCGACGGCCAGGGGCTGCTCGCCAAGGCGACCGGCTACGACGCGGCCCTCGAGGGGCGCCACGGGTTCGGCATCTACATGGGCGGCACGAAGAACCTCGGCACGGCCACGCTCGAGGTGCGCCGGGCCGAGGCGCCTGCGACCTACGCCGTCACCGCGCGCATGTCGTTGGTCATGGGGCCCAACCGCCGGACGGGGACCGACGAGCTCCTCCTCGACGAGCGCCTGGCGCTGATCTCCTCGCACAGCACCGAGGAGGAGATCCGCGGCGGCAAGACGAGCAAGAAGATCACGACGACCCGCCGCGACGGCGACGCGTGGGTCCGCGAGGTGGTCGAGGACGGCGGCGCCCCGACGACGAAGCGCACCGGCGCGGCGGCCCCTCAGTACTGGGACGTTCCGATCTTCGTCCTGTTCCTGCGCAAGGCGGACCTGAGCCGGTCGGGCGACTGGCTGCTCCACGGGACGCGGTGGGAAGACGAGCCGCACGCGATGGACATCCGCCTGCAGGTCGCCCCGGCGCGCACGAAGGTCCAGCACCGCGGGCGCGAGGTGGAGGTCACGGAGGTCCGCATCGAGCGCGTCGGCAAGGACGTGTCGATCTTCCGCGTCGACGCCCAGGGGCGCGTCCTCTCGCTCGCGCCCGAGGGCGCGCCGATCGTCATGCTCGCGGGCACCGACGAGGAGATCGGCGCCGACGTGGCCACCGCCGCCGCCGGGGAGCCGGGCGTCGAGTCGCCGGTGCAGGGGATCCGCGTCTACCTGGAGGTCCTCGGCAAGGCCCGCGGCGTCGACGCGCTCGACACGATCATGGACTGGCCGGCGATCTTCGCCGACATGTCGAAGGACAACGAGGAGGTGGCCGCGATCGGGGCGGAGGGGCTGCGGTCGGTCTTCAAGCAGCAGTTCAGCCAGATGGACGCGCCCTTCGACCGGGACCAGCTCGAGCTGGCCCTCGGCATGGCGCAGGTCGAGATGGACGGCGAGGACGCGGCGACGGCGACCCTCGTGGGCGCCGAGGACAAGCCCTTCCGCTTCGTCCGTGGCCCCCGGGGCTGGCGCATCGTCGCGGTCCCTCACTGATCGACGGCTGCGGCCGCGGATGCCGGCGCTGCGGCGCGCGCGCCGGTCGTCGGTGTGGCCCACCTCCGCGAGCTCCGTCCCGCGGCTGCGGTGCCGCAGGCCAGGCGGCCCCCATCGCTCGCCGCCGTCCGCGGCCGCGGGCCTCCCGCTCGCTCCGGTGGCCCAGCGGGGATCAGGGCGTCTGATACGACCCGCGCGCGCGCCGCCCTCGCCTCGGCCTCCGCGGCCTCGCCGCGCTCGCGGTTCCATCCACCCGTGGCCTGCGTGTCGAGGGCGACTCCGCGTCTTCGGAACCAGGCCCGAGTGTGATCGACGGCTGCCCGTGAGTGGCCGAGCGATACGACCCGCGCGCGCGCGCGCCGCGGCGCCCCCATCGTTCGAAGCACGACGTCTCGGCCCTCGAAACCGGATCGATCGGGACCGGCGCGAAGCCGCGGCCTTTGCTCCCCGCTACCGGCGTGAGCGGGCGGCGCGCAGCGCGTCCTCGAGGCCGGCGAGGCCGTCGTCGTCGAGGTCGGCCTCGCCCGTGGGCACGGCGCCCTCGGCGCGCGTCCCCGGGCCGCCGGCGAGGGCGGCCACCCACGCGCGCGGGGGCCGGGCCCAGCCGATCCAGAGCGCCCAGCCGACCGCGGTCGCCGCCGCGAACCAGTAGCGCTCGGGCTCCGAGAGCCCGGACTGGCGCACGAACGACTCGAGGGCGGCGGCGAGCAGCAGCATGGGGAAGGCGAGCAGCGCCAGGCGCAGGATGTCGGGCCGCGCCTCGCGCAGGGCCTCCCGCCGCGAGCGGTCGCCGGGCGCCACCATGAGCCGCCCGAGCCACAGCCCGCCGCCGGCGAGGAGGACGATCGCCAGCAGCTCGGTCACCCCGTGCGGCAGGATCCAGGCCCACCACTCCCACGCCAGCCCGTGCGACACGAACGTGTGCGAGTAGGAGCCCAGGATCATGCCGTTGAACAGCAGCACGGCCGCCGTGGGCAGCCCGGCCAGCGGGCCGGCGAAGAACCCCAGCAGCGCCACGCGCGTGTTGTTCTGCCAGAGGAACGCGGCGAAGACCGCCTTCTCGCCCGCGCCGTGGCCCCCCCGCGCGTCGTCCGGCCGCCCGGCCGTGAGCGTGGCCAGGAGCTCGTCGCGGGTGGCGTAAGGCGTGCGCTCGTCGCCCGACTGCATGACGAGCTCCAGCGCCCAGTCGGCGTCGCTCGCCGCGCCGGCCCAGCCGTAGGCCCCGCCGGCCAGGAGCAGCGCCGCGGCGAGCACGTGGTAGCGCCACGCCCGGCGCACGGCCACCGGCGCCTGGAGGAGCGCCACGAGCCACGCCCGCATCCCGGCCCCCTGCCGGGGCGCCGACGCCGCGCCGTAGATCAGCCCGTGCGCCCGACCCACGAGGTCGTTGAGCCGCTCGCGCTGGGCGGCCGACGCGCCGCCGGCCCGCGCGAGCGCGAGCTGCGTGGCCGCCGCCCGGTAGAGCCGCCCCAGCTCCCCCACCTCGTCGCCGCCGAGGGCCGAGAGCCGCCCGCCGGCCCGGGCCAGGAGCTCGTCGAGCCGCGCGAGCTGCGCCGCGCGCGGCCCCTGCGCTTCCCGTGGCCGGTCCGGTCCGCTAGCATTCCGGCCCGAGAGGTCGGCAGCGTCCATGTCCGAGGTCCCCTTTCCCTGGACGCCCAGGGGCGACGTGATCGCCCTCGAGACGCCGGAGCTGACCCGCGTCGAGTATCGCCTGGCGCCCTTCGGCGCGCGCATCGTGGCCGCGGCCCTCGACCGCCTCGTCGTCCTGGCCATGCTGCTCGCCCTGGTGATCGTGGGCGGCGTCATCATCATCGTCGCGGGGGCGCAGGTCCTGGGCGAGGCGGCGCCGCTCACGGCGCTCGCCGTGGTCATCGCCCTGGGCTTCCTCCTCAACACGCTCTACCTGGCCTGGGCCGAGGCGCGCGGCGGCGGGCAGACGATCGGCAAGCGCCAGCTCGGCCTGCGCACGATCCAGCTCACCGGCCAGGCGCCCGGCGTGGCCGCGGCCCTCGTGCGCAACCTCGCCCGCGTGTTCGACGACCTCCCCATCCTGTGGGTCGTGCCCACGCTCACGGCCTCGCGCCAGCGGCTGGGCGACCTGCTCGCCGGCACGTGCGTCGTCGTCGAGCGGCCGCCCGCCGCCCTGACCACGCCGGTCGTGTGGCCGGCCGAGAGCTGGCGCGCCCTCGCCGAGCGGCGCTTCGAGCTCCCGCCCGAGGCGGCCGACCGCCTGGTCGCCCACGACCTCGACCTGATCGAGTACGTCCTGCGCCGGGTGCAGGGCGAGCCCTCGCCCGCGCGCCGCGACGCCCTCCTGCGGCCGATCGTGCGCCGCTACCTGCGGCGCCTGGGGCTGGCCGAGCTGGAGCTCCCGGCGCTCGCCGCGCCGCGCCGCTTCCTGGGCGAGGTGGGCCTCATGCTCCGCGACCGCCACCACCCGGGGGCCGCGTGAGCCTCGAGCTGCGCGAGCGCGACCTCGGCCAGCTCCTGGCCCAGATCTTCTCCTTCGCGGCCGACCAGTTCGGCCGGCTGTTCATCCTCCAGGTCCTCGCCGGGCTGCCCGTGCTCGCGGCCCAGCTCATCCTGCAGCCCGGCGTCGGGTTCGAGGGCCTGCGCTTCGACGGCGACCCCGAGGCGCTCATCCCGGTGGTCGCCGCGTTCTACGGCAAGCTGCTGGCGGTGGCCCTCGTCGCCGCCCTGCTCTACCCGCTCGAGCTGGCGGCCGCGGCGCTCCTCGTCCAGCGCCTCGTCGACGGCCAGCCGGCCGACCTGCCCGCCTGCCTGCGCGGGGCCCTGCGCCGCTGGCCGCGCTGCCTCATGCTCACGGTGACCCTCGGCGTCATGGTCACCGTCGGCAGCATGTGCTGCATCGCGCCGGGGATCATCTTCTCGATCTGGTTCTTCGTCGCCGTGCCCGCGTTCGTCATCGAGGACCGCCCCTGGACCGGCGCCTTCGGCCGCAGCCGCGCGCTCGTCGGCGGGCTCTCGGCCGGCGGCCGCTTCCTCGAGGTCCTCGTCGTCTACCTGCTCACGACCTTCGCCCCCGGGATGGTCCTGGCGCCCGTGTTCATGGCGCTGACCCTGGTCCCGAGCCCGTCGGCGCAGATGATCCTGCAGCAGGCCCTGGGCATGCTCGCGGGCGTCCTGGTGCTGGCGGCGGCCCCGCTGGTCTACTTCCACCTGCGCGTCGCGCGCGAGGCGTACGACCTCCAGCGCATCGCCGCCCTCGTCGACGTCATCGGCTCCCAGGCCGGCGGCGCCCAGGCCGGCGGCGCCCAGGCCGGCGGCGCGCAAGCCGAACAGGCGGACCGTGACCCGGCCTGACCGCCGCGCGCCGCTGCTCGGGCTCGTCGTCGGGCTGTTCGCCCTCGCCGGCGCGCCAGGCGCCGCCCGCGGCGACGAGGGCCCGGCGCCCGCCCACGACCTCACCCACGACGAGGTCGCCCGGGCCCTGGAGGCGGTCCTCGACGACCCCGCCCTGCGCGAGGGGCTGCGCACGTCGCACATGGACGCCGCGGCCGCGGGCGACGTGCTCGCCGAGGGCACGTCCCGCCTGTGGGACGCCTTCCGGCGCTGGGCGGCGCGCCTCGCGCGCGAGCACCCGGTCCTCTACGTCGGACTGTTCGCGGTCATGCTCCTGGCGCTCGTGCCGCTGCTCCTGCACCTGGGCTGGAGCCTGGCGCTCGCCTTCCGCCGCGGGGCGCGCGCGGCGCCGGGGGACGCCGAGGCCGACGACCCGGCCGCGCGGCGCCGGCGCTCGGCGGAGCTCCGCGCCGAGGCGAGGGCCTTCGCGGCCGGGGGCGACCTGCGCCAGGCCACGCGCGCGCTCCTGCTCGCCTTCCTGGCCCTGCTCGAGGAGCGCCGCTCGCTCGCCGTCGCCGGCTCCTGGACGAACCGCGAGGTCCTGGCCCGCCTGCGCGTCGACCCGGCCGCCCGCGCGCGGCTGGCCCGCTTCGTCGCCGCCGCCGACGCGGCCTGCTACGGCGACCAGGGCCCGGGCCGCGACGTCCTCGACGAGGGCGAGGCGCTCCTCCTCGAGCTGGAGCGCGGCGGCGCGCTCGGCGGGGCGCCGTGAGCGCCCACGCCCGCGAGGGGGAGCTCATCGCCTCGCCCGAGGCCGAGGCCGCCCGCCGCGCGCAGCGCGGGCTGGCCTTGCGCCTGGCCGTGGCGGCGC
>JAHBXY010000215.1 GCA_019636275.1 Planctomycetota bacterium
CCGCCAGCGGCCGGGCGACGTCCTCCTGCACCCCGTCGGGGTCCTGCTCCTCGTCGGGCTGCAGTGGGCCGCGCTCCTGCGGCGCCTCGCGGGCGGCGGCCCGCGCTGGCGGGGCCGGGCGTACCGGCCGGACCCGGCGCGCTGAGCGACGGCCGCCCTCGCCGCCGCGCGCACTGGCGACGACGCCATGCTCCGTGGAATGGAGCCCGCCTGTGCGCGCGCCGGCGCGTCCGGGTCAAGGGTCCGAGCCTGCGGCCCCGCTTCGCGTGGACGACGGGCGAGGGGAGCGCCCCGCTCTGCCCCTACTGCCGTGACGAGGTGCCCGCCGACGGCGCCGGCGTCGAGGCCTGCGACCGCTGCGGCACCGTGCACCACACGGCCTGCCTGGACGAGGCCGGCGGCTGCACGATCTTCGGCTGCGCGGCGCCGCGGACCCCGCGCCGGGAGCGGGCCTGAGGCCGGCGCGGCCGGGGGGGCCTTGTGCTCGGGGCCGCCGTTTGTTGTGTGGTGCTGTTCGACAGCTTCGCGACCAGGAGGTCCGTCATGGCGTACGAGATCACGGAGAAGGAGATCGGCACCGCGGCCAAGCTGGCCAGGCGCAAGGAGGGCGTCACCCGCGCCCAGCTCGCCAAGGCGCTGAAGATCACGGTCCGGCGCGCCGCGACGGTCCTCGAGCGCGTCAAGGGCGCCAAGGCCAGGCCGCTGGGCGGGGAGAAGGGCGGCAAGGCCGCGCGGGCGCTGGTCTACAAGATGTGAGCGGCCGGCGGGCCGGCCCGCTCCAGTCCGGCTACGCCCGCCCGGCTCCGCGCGCTATCCTGTGGCCCGACCGAGAGGTGCCCCATGCGCACGGCGCTCGCCGCCGCCTTGCTGGTGTCCGCCCTGCCCGGCCTCGCCTTCGCGCAGGCCGAGGACGTCGTCGTCATCCGGGCCGGCAAGGTCCTGACGATGAACGCGCAGGACGAGGTGATCGACCACGCGGTCGTCCTCGTCCGCGGCGGCAAGATCGTGGCCGTGGGCCCGGCCGACCGCGTCGCCGTGCCGCCGGGCGCGCGCGAGGTCGACGCCCGCGACGCCTGGCTGCTGCCCGGGTTCATCGACTGCCACAACCACACGGCCGGGTCGCTCTCCGACCTCAACGACGGCGTCTACCTGACGAACCCGGGCCTGCGCACGCTCGACACGGTCGCGCCCGAGAACGAGAACCTCAAGGTCGCGCTCGCCGGCGGCGTGACCTCGGTGCTCCTGATCCCGGGCAGCGGCAACAACATGGCCGGCTTCGGCACCGTGACCCGCACGGCGGGCCGGACCCAGGCCGACATGGTCCTGCGCGCCCCGGGCTCGATCAAGGTCGCGCAGGCCGGCAACCCGGAGCGCTACTGGTTCGGCGTCGGCCGGGCCTACATGAACTGGAACCTCGGCCAGACGCTGGAGAAGGCGCGCGCCTACCACGCCGGCTGGTCCGCCTGGGAGGAGGCCAAGGCCCTGGCCGACGAGGGCAAGGGGCCGCCGCCGCCCCCGCCGCCGCCGCTCGACCTGGCCTGGGAGGACTTCCGGGCCCTGTTCGCGCGGCGCTTCCCCGCGTCGGTCCACACGCAGATGTTCCAGGTCGTCAACAAGACGATCACGATGCTCGGCGACCGCTTCGGCCTGCGCGTGGTCCTCGACCACTCGACCTTCGACGGGTTCAAGAACGCGCGCCTCGTGCAGGAGCGGCCGGAGATCGTGACGATCTGCGGCCCGCGCCAGTACTACTTCGACCGCGCCGAGGGCCGGATCGTGGGCGTCGCCGCGCGCTGGATGGAGAACGGCCTGCGCGAGGTGGGGATCAACACCGACGCCCCGGTCGTGCCGCAGGAGGAGCTCACGCTGCAGGCGGCGCTCGGCTGCCGGCTGGGGCTCGACCCCTACCAGGCCCTGCGCGGGCTGACGATCGTGCCGGCGCGGGCGCTCATGATCGACGGCGCGCTCGGCTCGATCGAGGTGGGCAAGGACGCGGACCTGGCCGTGTGGACGGGCGACCCGCTCGACCCGCGGCGTCACTGCCGGCTGACCATCGTGAAGGGCCAGGTCGTCTACGACGCGGGCCAGGGGCGCAGGTTCTGATGACGACGCGACACGGCGGGGCCGCGCTGCTCCTGGGGCTGCTCCTGGTCGTCCTGTGCGGTCCGGCTCCGGCGCCCGCGGCGAGGGCCGACGACCCCGGCCAGGACGACCTGGTGGCGATCCGCGCCGGGCGGGTGATCACCGTCAGCGGCGAGGAGTTCGCGCCGGGCGTGGTGATCGTGCGCGACGGGCGGGTCGAGGCGGTCGGCGCCCGGGTGGAGGTGCCGCGGCGCGCGCGTGTGATCGACGCGCGCGACGGCGTGGTCATGCCGGGGTTCGTCTCGGCGCGCACGCGGCTGGGCCTGGGGCGCTACGACCGCGGCGGGAACCAGGCGCACCTGAGCGCCGGCGACGAGCTCGCGCTCGCCGAGCCGGGGCGCTTCGAGGCGGCCCTGTCGTCCGGCTTCGTGGCCCTGGGCGTCGTGCCCTCGGGCGGCGGTGTCCCGGGCCAGGCGGTGGCCGTGCGACCGCTCGACGAGGCGCCGCCGGTCGCGCCGGCGAGCGGGCCGGCCTACGTGCGGGCGCGGCTGTCCGACCTGCCGGGCGACAAGCGCGTCCTGCGCGAGGCCTTCAAGGCGGCGCAGGCGGCGATCGACAAGGAGGCCCAGGCGCGCGACGAGTGGGAGAAGAAGCAGCGCGCCGCCGCAGGTCAGCAGCCCGGCCAGCCGGCGCCCGGCCAGCCGGCGCCCGGCCAGCCCGGCCAGCCCGCCCGCCCGGCGCCTCCGCCGCAGCCGCAGCCGCAGCCGCCGCAGCAGCCGCCGCAACCGCAGCGTCCGGGGCCGGCCCCCGGGGCCCCGGCGGCCGCGACGGCGCCCGTCTCGACGGCCGTGTTCGTGCCGCCGCCGGTGGCGAAGAACCTGCAGCCGTTCGTGGCCTGGCTGCGCAAGGCGCCCGACGCGCCGCGGCTCCTGCTGGAGCTGGGCAGCGCCAGCGACTGGGTGCACCTGGCCGACCTGCGGGGGCGGATCGAGCTGCCACCCGCGCGCTACTTCGTCTCCAACGGGGCCTCGACCGACTGGCACCGCGTCGTCGAGGAGGTGGGGGCGGAGAAGCCGCTCGTGCTCGTCTTCCCGCGCCTGTCGTTCGAGGCCAACACGCGGACGCGCGTGCACGTCCCGGCCGAGCTGGCGCGGGCCGGGGCGCGCCTGGCGTTCACGCCCGTGACCGACGACGCCGACGGCTACCGCCGCCACCTGGAGGCGGCCGCGCTGGCGCACCGCGACGGTGTGCCGCGCGAGGAGGCCCTGCGCGCGCTGACGCTGCACCCGGCCGAGGTCCTGGGCCTCGAGGGCGAGCTGGGCGCGATCGAGAAGGGGCGCCGCGCCGACCTGGTGATCCTCGACGGCGACCCGCTCGAGGCGGGGACGCGCGTCACGCAGGTGCTGCTCGACGGCAAGCCGGCCTGGCGGCGCGAGGGGGGGCGGCGATGAGCGCGCGGTCGATCGGGTCTCTCCTGCTCCTCCTCCTGGCGCTGCCGGTCGCGGCGGACGAGGGGCCGGTGTGCTGCGAGGACCTCGTCGAGGGGCCCGCCGCGCACCGCCACGACGACCTCGACGAGCCGGCGCCCGAGGCGCCGGCGACGCCGCCCGCCGAGGCGCCCGGCGGCCAGGCCGCGGCCGCGGCGGCGGAGAAGAAGAAGGAGCCGGACCGCTGGTTCGCGGTCACGGGCGGCGACGTCTATCCGGTCACCGGGCCCGCCCTGCGCGGGGCCACCGTCCTGGCCAGGAACGGCAAGGTCGTGGCGATCGGCGAGCGGGTGGCGGTGCCCGCCGGCGCCGAGGTGGTCGACGCCCGCGGGCTGCGCGTCTACCCGGGGCTGGTGGCCTTCGACTCGAGCGGCCTCGTCGGCAGCCCGCCCGAGGACGCGACCGACGTCTTCGGCCTCGGGCTCCAGATCGCGCTCGCCAGCGGGATCACGACCGTGGGGCAGGGGCCGGTGGTGGCCAAGCTCACCTGGGGCACGCTCGAGGGGCACGTCCTCGAGGCCAACGCCTGGCTTCGGCTCGACGTCGGCAGCGGGCAGGCGCTGGCGCAGCTCCGGGGCGAGCTCGAGCGCGTGCGCGGCTACCTGCGCGACCGGCGCGCCTTCGAGCAGGCCCGCGCCCGCGGCGAGGACGTCAAGGAGCCCGACCGCTCGTGGCTGCGCGGGCGCCCGGCGCAGCTCGAGCAGCTCATGCTCGGTCGCGCCCGCGCCGTGATCGCCGCGAGCGGCCGCACCGAGCTGCTCCGGGTGGCCGGGCTGGTGCAGGAGTATGGCCTCCGCGCCACGGTCCTGGGCGGGCAGGAGGCCTGGACCGTGGCCTCGCTCCTCGGGCGCGCCGGGCTGTCGGTGGTGCTCGCGCCGCGCGCGCGCCGCGACGCCGACCCGCAGCTCGAGCGCGAGAGCGGCTGGTCGATCGAGTCGGCGGCGCTCCTGCACCAGGCCGGCGTGCCGGTGGCGATCGTGCCGACGAGCCGCTCGATCGGCACGGGCGGCCTCGGCGGCAACGACCTGGCCACGCTGAACCTCGAGGCCGCCTACGCCGTCCGCGGCGGGCTGCCCGAGGCCGCCGCCCTCGAGGCGATCACGATCGTCCCGGCGCGCCTCCTGGGGGTGGCCGACCGCGTGGGCTCGATCGAGGTCGGCAAGGACTGCGACCTCCTGATCACCGACCGCGACGTCCTGCACTACGAGATGCTGGCCCGCTACACGGTGGTCAACGGCCGGGTGGCCTACGACAAGGCCAAGGAGGCCCTCCTGCGCGCCGTCCGCCACTCGCGCGACGAGGGCCCGGCCGAGACGGTGCCGCAGCTCTGGCCGCGCCGCCCGGGCGAACCGGAGCCGAAGATGCCGGACTCGGAGCGCTGACGGCTCCGTCAGGACAGGTAGCGCTCGATCGCCCTGACGATCTCCGCCCCGCGCAGGCTCTTCGACAGGTAGCCGTCGGCGCCGGTCTCGTCGACGAGGCGCTGCATCTTCTCCTCGTCGGACGAGGAGAAGTACACGATCGGCGTCCTCTTGCCCTGCGTCCGCGCGGCGCGCAGGACGCCGACGAGGCGGTCGCCGCCGAGGACGGGGAGCTGGACGTCCATGAGCACGAGGTCCACGCCCTCGCGGAAGAAGAGCTTGTTGATCTCCCCCCAGTCGGTGGTCGACAGGACCTCGTAGTCGTCCTCGAGGAGCTGCGCGATCCGGTCGACGAGGTCGGGGTCGTCGTCGACGATCAGGATGCGCCGCGCCCCCTGCTTGCCGTAGCGCTCGGTCATGGCTCGCCCTCGCGCGAGTCGTGCAGGCGCGACTCGTCGACGTTCCACTCGTCGCCCGGTCCGTCCGCGGGCGCGGCCGGGCCGAGGAAGCTCTCGACGCAGGCGATCAGGTCGTGCGGCCGGTAGGGCTTGGCCAGGTAGCCGTCGAAGCCGGTGGCCAGCGCGCGCTCGCGGTCGCCCGACATGGCGTGGGCCGTGCAGGCCACGAGCGGGATCGCCGCCGTGGCCGGGTCGGCCTTGAGCCGCCGGGCCACCTCCCAGCCGTTGAGGCCGGGCATGGACAGGTCGAGGAGCACGAGGTCGGGCCGCTCGCGGGTGACGAGCGCCAGCGCCTCCAGCCCGTCCGCCGCCGTGCTGACGGCCCAGCAGTCCGTGAGCACCTGCCGGGCGTACTCCCGGTTGTGCTCGTTGTCGTCGGCGATCAGCACGCGCCGGGTCACGGGACGCCCCCGGCCGGGGCGCCCAGCGCCCGCTCGATCGTCGCCCGCAGCAGCGCCGGCGGGACAGGCTTGCCGAGCGCGGCCATGGCCCCCTCGGCCAGCGTCTGCTGCAGGTCGTCGCGGACCGAGACGACGACGACCGGGACGCGGCTCGTCCGCGGGTCCTCGCGCAGGAGGCGCAGGACCTCCCGGCCGTCCACGCTGGGCAGCTTCAGGTCGAGGAGCACGGCCGAGGGCGCCTGGACGCGGGCGCTGGCCAGGCCATGGATCGGGTCGCGCTCGACGCGCAGCCGGAGCCGGCGCGTCTGCTCGTCGCCCGCCAGCGCCGCGCGCACGAGCTCGGCGAAGTCGGGGTCGTCGTCGATCAGGAGCACCTCGGGCCGGTCGCTCCGCGGCGTGCCGCCCGGCGGCGTGGCGACGTCCTGCGCCGGCTCGACCGGCGGCGGCGCCGCCGCCTCGCTCGCCAGGGGGACGATCAGCGTGAAGGTCGAGCCCGCCCCCGGCGTGCTCGACAGGCGGATCTCGCCCCCCATGAGGCCCAGGAGCTCGCGCACGATCGCCAGGCCGAGGCCCGTGCCGCCGTGGGCGCGCGTGGTGGACGCGTCGACCTGCCGGAACGGCTCGAAGATCCAGGCCTGGTGCTCCGGCGCGATCCCGGGCCCCGTGTCGGTGATCGAGACGGCGAGGAAGCCGCGCGCGTGCCCGCTGCGCGCGCCGGAGATCGCGCGGCACTCGACGCGCACGCTCCCGCGCTCGGTGAACTTGGCCGCGTTGCCGAGCACGTTCACCAGGCACTGCTGCAGCCTGACCGCGTCCGCCTGGACCGCCGGGAGGTCGCTCGCGGCCCGGTAGGCCGTCACCAGCTCCACGGGCTTGCCCTCGAGCAGCACGCGCGCGTCGTCGACGCAGCGGTCGAGCAGCGCGCGCACGTCGACCGGCTCGAGGCGCAGGTCCATGCGCCCGGCCTCGATCTTCGAGATGTCCAGGATGCTGTTGATCAGGCCCAGGAGGTGCTCGGCGTTGGCCAGGATCCGCTCCAGGTTCTTCCGCGGCGTGTCGGGCAGCTTCGGGCCCAGCTTGGCCAGCAGGAGGTCGCTGTAGCCGATGATCGAGTTGAGCGGCGTGCGCAGCTCGTGCGAGATGTTCGCCAGGAACTCGCTCTTGAGCCGGCTGGCCTCCTCGACCTTGCGCTTGGCCGCCAGCGCCAGCTCCTGCTCGTGGATCTTCACCGCCTGCGCGAGGACCTCGCGGTCGCGGCTCGCGAGGCGCTCGCCGATCGCGTCGCGCCGGTAGAGCCCCAGGTGTCGCTCGGCGACCTCGCCCCACTCGGCGGTCAGGCGCCCCTCGAAGCGGCAGGCGACCTCCTCCTCGGCGCAGCCGGCGCAGCGCTGCTCGATGAACAGCACGTCGTCGCCCAAAAACGCGCTGCCGAAGCCCGACAGGTAGCCGGTCAGGCGGTCGCACACCGGGTCGGGCGCCGGGCCGCGCCGCTCCTTGTACTGCGCCGCCTCGAACGCGTTGTGCGCCACGGCCACGACGCGGAACAGCCCGCGCGCGCGGTCGACGACGACCTCCTCCAGCTCGATGCGCCCCGTGCCGAGCACCGTCTGCACGCGGGCCCCGGCGTGCAGCCACTCGAGGTCCGAGTCCCAGCTGAAGTGGTTGCGCAGGCGCGCCGCCTCCTGGTAGCCCGTCTGATAGCCGAAGCGCGTGAGCACACCGCGCGCGGCGTGGCGCCCGAGCGTGTCCTCGAGCTCCTCGGCCAGGCGGTAGGTCGCGGCGGCGTCGCCGATCACGACCCGCCCGCCGCGCAGGTCGAGCGCGCCCTCGTGCAGGCGGCGGACGAGCAGGCGGTCGAGGTCGATCTCGTGGGCCTTCAGGGGGCTCCTCCTTCGGGGCGCTCCGCACGTTGATAGGGCGCGGCCGGAGGCCCCCCCCGCGCGCGCCGGGTCCGGGGTCAGGCCGGGAGCACCGCGACGACGGCCGTGGTGTTGTGGAAGCCGGAGAGCTGGCCGCGGACGCGGGCGATCTCGCCGTAGGTGTTGAAGCCCATGACGGGCCCCTGGACGACGTCGTGGAAGGCCTCGACCTCGCGGCGGAAGCCCGCGCCGAGGACGAGCTTCCGGGCGACGCAGTCGAACACGATCGCCCCGGCCGCCGGCTGCCCGCCGAGGTTGATCATGGCGTGCTCGGCGGCCGTGCGCGCGGCGGCGACGATCGCGTCGTGGTCGCCCTCGACGATCCGCACCTGCTGGCCGACGGGCACCTCGGTGGCGCAGTTGATCGACCCGTCCTCGTTGACCGAGAGCGGCGCGCGCACCTTGAGCTCGTCGTTCATGAGCACGATCCCCAGCTCGTGCGTGAACACGAACTGGTTCTGGTTCTCGGCCGTGAGCGTCACGCCCAGGCGCTCGGCGTAGGCGCGGTACATCTCGATCGCCGGCTTGCCGTCGATCTCGATCAGCCGGGCGCCCTCGGCCCTCGTGACGGTTCCCGGCGCCGAGGCCGCGCACCAGCCGTGGTGCACGCCGACGCCGATCTTCTTCTTCGACACGAGCTCCGCGGCCACCGCGGCGTCCTTGACCACGCGCCGGTCGAGGAACACCCAGGTCTCCTTGAACGCGGCGTCGTCGCCCGCCGCGCCGCCGGCGAGCGTGACGCCGCCGCCGAGCTCCATGGCCAGGCTGTCGACGAGCCCCTCGCCGTTGCCGGCCATGCCGTCGGAGAGGAGCAGCACCGTGCGCTGCGCGGCGCCGGCCGGCGCCGCCGTGCGCACGTTCTTCTTCAGGTCGGCCGCGAGCTGACGCACGGCGCGGGCGGTGTTGGCGCGCAGCCCCTCGCCGAGCCCGACGGAGACGCCGATCTCGTCGCTCCAGAGGAGCGCCACCGCCACCCCGCCGTCGGAGATCCGGTCGGTCACGAACTCGCCGGCGCTCGAGCAGCCGATCACCGGCGCGGCGCCCAGGACGTCGCCCACGCCGTCGGCGAGCGCCTGGAGCTCCACCTTGCTCGTCGCGAACACGAGCCCCAGGATCGGGACCGCTCCCAGGGCCTCGCGCGCCTCCGTGGCGGCCTGGAACCCCATCGCGCGGCCGTCCGTCCCGGTGGCGTGCCCCACCGTCATGCGCGTCGCCATTGCCCGCCCCTCCCCCATCCCGATGGGTCTGCCCGGTGACATCGTAGGGGAGGCACCCTGCCTGGGTCCAGCGGGTGTGACGGAAATCCCGGATCGCGAGCGGAAGCGAGCGACTCGAGCGGTCTACGAAGCTCCGCCGTGCCGAGCCGATCGATGTCAGGGTCGGGTTCCTGCCGCCTCACACGAGCGGGTCGTGCCGCGCGCGCAGCTCCGGCGGCAGGTCGCTCACCCAGCAGTCGAGCTGCGGCAGGTAGCCGAGCTGGTCGGCCAGGCGCAGGAGCCCGAGCTCCGTCTTGGCGTCGGCGACCTCGCCCGCGCGGCAGGCGCGGATCGCGTCGCGCAGCTCGCGCGTCACCATGCGCGTGCCGAGCTCCTGCACCGAGCCGTCGCCCTCGGCCCGCCCGCGCGTCGCCGGGTCGACCTCGGCCGCCAGCAGGTAGACCTTCTCGTCGGTCACGCCCGGCGAGGGGAAGAAGCCGTCGCCGAGCGGCCGTACGGCCGCCGGGTCGACGTCGTAGCCGGCCTCCTCCTTGGCCTCGAGCGCGCCGCGCCGGCGCAGCCCCTCCTCGCCCACGTCGTCCACCTCGAGCACCCCGGCGACGATCTCGCCCAGGCGGTCGTAGGCGAAGCGGTCGGCCAGCGGCAGGTCGTCGGTCTTCTGCCGCCGCAGCCACACCGGCGGGCGCGTCCCCTCGCGGTAGTGGACGAGCACGCGCCCGGTCGCCGGGTCGCGGTGCCACAGGACGACCGCGACCGCGTCGACGCGCCGCCGCGAGACGACGTCGCAGGGGTACGGCGGCGAGACCGTCCCGTCGGTGAAGGTGTTGCGCAGGACGAGCCGGCGCAGGCGCAGGAACCCCTCGTCGCAGCGCGAATGAGCCGTTCGGTCCTCGACCAGCTCGACCCGCGCGACCAGCACCTCGTCATCGCCGCTCACGCCGTCCTCCCCTCGTTGGTTCCGCTGCACGTGCTCGACCCGCCAGCGCGAGCGTTGGGGACGGGCGGAGCGGGACAGCTCGTGCCGGTCCGGGACCCGCCCCATCCCCCGCCCCTCGCGAGCGAATCATGTGTCGCAGGGCTGAGCTCGAGGGGAATCGCGCAGCGATTCCCGCTCGAGCTCGGCCAGGAGCGCGTCGGTCGTCGTCCGCCGCGCGCCGCGCGCCTGCATCTCCTCGAGCGCCCGCGCGCCCCCCTGGGCGTCGATCGGCCACACGGCGTCCTCGACCACCTGCACGGCGTAGCCGCGCTCGAGCAGCCCGAGCACCGCCTGGCGCACGCACACCTCGGTGACGACGCCGAACACCGCCAGCTCGCGCGCGCCCGTGGCCCCGATCACCTGCTCCGCGCGCTGGTTCGTGAACAGCGAGAACTGCTGCTTCTCGAGCACCGGGTGCACGCGCGTCGGGTCGGGCAGCGTCTCCGCCGGGGCGTCGGGCACGATCACCTCGCGGCCGGTGAGCGTCTCCGCCACCTTGCGCTGCCCGGGCGTCCCGCGCAGGCAGTGGGGCGGGTACTCGCCGAACTCGGCGTCCCCCGGCTCGTGCGCGTCGACGCTCGACACGAGCGGCACGCCGCGCTCGCGGGCGAAGGTGATCAGGCGCGCCAGGTTCGGCTTGATCCGCTCGGCGCCCTGCGCGTAGAGCTTGCCCCCCGGCTCCATGAAGTCGACCTGCGTGTCGACGTCGACGAACGCGATGCGGGTCATCGCCCCTCCTCCAGGCGGGCCCGCACGGCGGCCCGCGCCTCCTCCGCCAGGGCCAGGAGCCCCGGGCTCATGCGCACCGGGTAGGGCCCCGGGTCCTCGATCGCGAGCACCTCGGGCGGGAGCGCGTCGACGCGCGCCAGGCAGCGCGCGCGCAGGTCGGCCAGCGCCGGCGCCGGCCGCGCGCGGCGGCCGCCGAGCATCACCCGCTCCAGGAGCGGCTCGTGCCCGGGGCCGGGCGCCGCCTCGTCGGCCAGCGCGATCACGTCGCCGCGCGCGACGCCGCCCTCGACGCGCCGCCACACCTGCTTCTTGCCCGGCCACGTCTGCTTGTCGGCCGAGAGCTTCACCGGGTGGCGGACCTGGTCGCCGTGGCGCGTCTCGACGACCTTGTAGACCCCGCCGAGCGACGGCAGGTCCTTGCTGACGGCCAGCTCGGTGCCCACGCCGTAGACGTCGGCCGCGCCGCCGGCGCGCTCCAGCGCGTCGACCTTCTCCTCGTTGAGGTCGCCCGAGAGCACGATCTGGACCTCGCCGCGGCCCCCCTCGTCGAAGACGCGCCGCACCTCGCGGGCCAGCGCGCCCAGGTCGCCCGAGTCGATGCGCACCGCCCGGCAGGGGAGCCCCTCGGCCACGATCCGCCGCGCCGCCGCCACCGTGTCGTAGGTGTCGATCAGGAGCGTCGTCGCGTCGGGGAACGCCTGCGCGTAGCGGCGGAACGCCTCGCCCTCGTCGTCCCACATCATGACCCAGGAGTGCGCGAACGTGCCGAAGACGGGGACGCCGAGGCGCAGCCCCGCCTCGACGTTGGAGGTGCCCTTCGCCCCGGCCAGGTAGCAGGCGCGCGCGACCAGCTCCCCGGCCTCGGGGCCGTGCGCCCGGCGGGTGCCGAAGTCGATGAACGCCTTGCCGCGGCAGGCGCGGCGCACGCGCGCGGCCTTGCTCGCGACGAGGGTCTGGAAGTTGACGAGCGACAGGAGGTAGGTCTCGACGAGCTGCGCCTGGATCGCCGGCGCCGTGACCCGCAGGAGCGGCTCCTGCGGGAACACGGGCGTCCCCTCGGCCGGCGCCCACACCTCGCCCGTGAAGCGGAAGTCCGCCAGCATGGCGAAGAAGTCGTCCGGCACGGCCTTGAACGCCGGGTGCGCGCGGAGCCAGGCCACCTGGGCCGGGTCGAAGCGCAGCCCCTCGAGGTACTCGAGCGCCAGCTCGAGGCCGCAGGCCACCCAGTAGCCGCGCCGCGGGGCGAGGCGCCGCGTGGTCAGCTCGAACGTGGCCTCGTGGTCGACGCCGGCCACGTGCATGGCCGCCATCATCGTGACCTGGTACAGGTCGGTCCGCAGCGCGTCGCGCCGCTCGGCCGCCGGGTCGAACACGCTCAAGGTCACCCCCTCGCCGGGGCGGATCATAGCCCCCGCCCCGAAGAACGACCCCGCGCCCGCTCCATTCCAGGGTTGCCCGGGACGCCCGGCCGCCCTACCGTGCCTTCGTGGAGGACGAGCAGCTCTGGCTCCAGCTCGCGGTCGAGCGCGGCGCGGCCTCGCAGGCCGTGGCGGCGTCGCTCCTCCGCCGCCGCGCCGCCGCGGGCGCGGACGCCCCCCCGCTCGAGGACGACCTCGCGGCCCTGGGCCTCGGCCCGGCCGAGGTCGCGGCCCT
>JAHBXY010000216.1 GCA_019636275.1 Planctomycetota bacterium
CCGCAGGACGCGCGCCCGCTGCTCGAGCGCGCGCAGGCCCACGCAGAGCGCGGGGCCCTGGACGCGGCCGTGGCCGACTGCAGCGCCGCGCTGCGCGTCCAGCCGGACCTGGCGCCGGCGCACCTCCTACGGGCCACGCTGCACCTGGCGCAGCGCAAGGGGGTCGAGGCGCTCGCCGACGCCGAGCGGGCCGCGGCGCTCGCCCCTGCCGACGCCCTGCCCGTGCTCGTGCGCGCGCGGGCCCGGCTCCTGCGCAACGACGCCGCCGGGGCCCTGTCGGACGCGCGCGCGGCGCAGCGCCTGCAGGGCGGCGCCGGGGCCTACGCCCTGGGCACCCTGGGCATGGCGCTCACCGCCAGCGGCGACGCCGAGGGCGCGCTGCAGCCGCTGACCGAGGCCCTGCGGGCCGCGCCCCTGGACCCCGAGCTGTGGGCGGAGCGCGGGCGGGCGCACCTGGCGCTGCGCCGCTACCGCTCGGCGGCCGCGGACGTCGATCGGGCGGTGGCGCTCGATCCGGGCTGGGCGGTCAAGCTGCGGGCCGAGCTCGAGCAGCTGAAGAGTCGGAGGGATTAGCGTGCGCGCCACCGGCCTGCTCCTGTGCGCCCTGCTGGGTCTGGTCGCGCACGCCGCTCCCGCGGTCGCGCAGAGCGGGACCCCCGTGGGGCCGTGGCGTTGCTCGTACTGCCACCAGCCCATGTCGGGCGCCCACCGCCCCGGCTGCCCGCAGGGCGGCGGCGCCGGGAGCGGGTCGAGCGGCGCCTCGATCGGCCAGGCGATCGGCCAGGCGTTCGTCGACGCCTGGCAGCAGGCCGCGGCCGAGGCCGAGTGGGCGCGGCAGCAGCGCGCGGCCGAGGAGGCGGCGCGCCGCGAGGCCGAGGCCGCCGCGCGCCGGGCGCTGGCGGTGCGCCTGCGCGCGTCGTGGGACCAGCGCGACGCCGAGCACGCGCGCGCCCTGGCCTCGATCTTCGACCGGGGGCCGCGGGCGCTCGCCCCGGCCGACGCCGATCCGCTCGACGTGCCGCTGGCGCCGCCCTTGCCCTTCCATGTCGAGCCGCAGGTCGACGGTGGGGTCGTGGACCTGCGCGGTACGCTCGAGGGCGCCACGCCCCTGCCGTTCGAGGCCTGGTCGCGCACGGTGGCCCTGGACCTGGAGGCGCAGCGCCGCCGGGCGGCCGACACGGCGGCCCACGCGCGCGGCCTCGCGAGTCTCGGGCCCGCGCCAGGCGACCGCGGCGCGTCACCGCCTGCGCTGCTCGAGCGCCTCACGGCCCAGCCCAGGGCCGCGCTCGGCGACCTGCTGGACGGCCTGGGCCCCATGGACGGGGCGCCCACCAACGCCGTGGTGGCGGCCAAGCGCCTGCTCCTGTGCGTGGACGAGGTCCACGCGGGGCTGGCCGCCGAGCGCTTGGTCGTCGTCGGCCAGCCGGGGGGCGAGGCGCGGGTCGCGGCAGCGCTGGCCGCCCTGGACCGGACCCAGGCGCGCACCCTGGCCCACGCCAGCGGCGACGCGAGCCTCGAGCCCGGGGCCGCGCTGCTCCTGGGCGGGGCGACGGACGCGGTGGCGCTGCGGGGCCTCGCCGACCGTCACCTGCGCGAGGCCACGCGAGACCGCGCGGAGCGCGCGGCGCGCGCTCGCCTCCTCGGCCGCTGACGCCCCCTCCGCGGTCGGCCTCGCCATGGGCCGCCGGCGGGCATCGTGGGGGGCATGAACGACGGGGCGCCCGAGTGCCAGGGCTGCGGCGCGAAGGAACGACCTCGACGCGGAGAGCCTGCTCGACGCACCGCGCGGCCGGGTCGAGGCCCAGCGCGCGCGCGGCGTCGTCGCTCCAGGCGACGACCAAGGGGTCTTCGAGCGGCGTGACCTGCGCGCGCGCCCACAGCGGCTCGGGCAGCCGGGCGTAGCGCTGCTCGAGCGGCAGGGCGGCGAGCGAGGGGGCGAGGGCGGTCATCGCCGCCATGCTCGCACGAGGTGGCCGGGCGAGCGCCGTGGCAGAATCCGCGGATCGATGACCGGGGACGTCCGCATCAAGGTCGAGCGCGCGCCGAACCGCTGCCCTTACTGCCACGACGCGGTGCGGGTCTCCGAGGAGGCCTGGGTCGCGTGCGCGGGCTGCCTGGCCAGGCACCACGCGGAGTGCTGGAGCGACCGCGCGCCGGGCCGCTGCGCCGCCTGCGGGGGCGAGGCGGCGCTCGAGCCGCCCCCGCCCCGGGCGCGCCCGGTCGCCGCCAGGGCCGACGCGGAGGCGACCGAGGTCCCGGCGGCGCGCCCGGGCGAGGGCGCCTGGGCCTTCGGCAAGCTCCTTGTCGCCCTGGGCATCGGCGCCGCCGCCTACCACGCCCTCATGAAGGCCGGGATCGGGCAGACATCGGCGCTGTTCGTGGGCCTCCCCGCGCTGCTCGCGGTCGTGCTCCTCCTGACGCCGGCCCCGAAGACGACGCGCGGCGGCGCGCTCAAGCTGATCTCCATGCTCCTGGCGATCTCGGGCCTGATCTTCAACGAGGGGATCATCTGCATCCTCATGGCGGCGCCGCTGTTCCTCGGCTTCGGCCTCCTCGTCGGCTGGCTGTTCGACCCGGGACGCAGCAAGGGGCCGCTCCGCGCCGTGGCGCTGCCGCTGGTGCTCCTCACGGGCCTCGAGGGCACGACCCCCGGGCTCTCGTTGCCCCGCGACGAGGTCGTGGCGGCCGACCTCGTCGTCGACGGCGCGCCCGCCGACGTCGCGCGCCGCCTCGCCGCGCGCCCCCGCTTCGCCGCGCCGCTCCCGCTGGCCCTGCAGCTCGGCTTCCCCCGCCCGACGCGCTCGCGCGGCGAGGGCCTCGCGCCCGGCGACCGGCGCGTGATCCACCTCGTCGGCGGCGAGGGGAGCCCGGGCGACCTCGTCCTGCGGGTCGCGGCCAGCGGGCCGGGCTTCGCGCGCTTCGTCGTCGAGGCGGACCGGTCCCACACGCCGCACTACCTCGACTGGCGCTGGTCGGAGGTGCGCTGGGAGGCCGCCGGGGCGGGGCGGACGCGCGTGCGCTGGACCCTCGGCTACACGCGGCGCCTCGACCCGGCGTGGTACTTCGCCCCGTGCGAGCGCTGGTGCGCCGAGCTGGCCGTGGGCTACCTCACGCGCGCCCTCGCCGGTCCGGCCCAGGACGCGACGCACGGCGGCGTCCCGGAGGGCGGCCCGTGACCTGGGAGACCCTCGTGCGCACGGGCGGGCTGCTCCTGCCGGTCCTGGTCTTCTGGGGGCTCTGGGCCTGGCGGCGCCCGGACGCGCGCGCGCGCGCCGCGGCCATGCTCGCCTTCTGCTGGCACGTGCCGGCGCTGCTCCTCGTCCACGAGGTCGCCCTGCGCGCGGGCTGGTGGGGCTTCGAGGCGGCCGACGGCGGGCTGTTTCGCGGCCTGCCGGTGGACCTGTGGATCGGGTGGGCGACCCTGTGGGGCGCGCTGCCGGCCCTGGCCCTCGCCCGGATGCCGCTCGTCGCCGTCGCCGGGCTGGCGCTGCTCGTCGACCTGGCGCTCATGCCGCTCTGCGCGCCGGTCGTGCGCCTGGGGCCCGGCTGGCTCCTGGGCGAGGCCGTCGCGGTCGCGGTCGCCCTCGTGCCGGGCCAGCTCCTCGCCCGCTGGACGCTCGACGACCGCCGGCTGCTCGCGCGGGCCACGCTGCAGGCGATCGGCTTCGGCGGGCTCACGGTCGTGGTGGCCCTGTGCGCGGTCGAGCTCGTGCGCGGTGACTGGTCGGGCGTGCGCGCCCTGCCCGGCTGGTGGCTCGTCGTGGCCGCGCAGCTCGTCCTGGCGCCGCTCGGCCTCGGTGTCTCGGCGGCGCAGGAGTTCGCGCGGCGCGGCGGCGGCACGCCCTTCCCGCTCGATCCGCCGCGGCGCCTCGTCACCAGCGGGGCCTACGCCTACGTGGCGAACCCCATGCAGGTCTCCGTCCTGCTCGCGTTCGTCGTCGCGGCCGCGGCCCTGCGCGAACCCTGGGTGGCCGCCGCCGGGGTCGTCGTCGTGGCCTTCGGGGCCGGGGTCGCCGGCTGGAGCGAGGACCGCGACCTCGCCGCGCGCTTCGGCCCCCCCTGGCGCGCCTACCGCGCCAGCGTCCGCCGCTGGCTGCCGCGCTGGCGGCCGTTCCATCCGGCGGCCGCGCAGGCGGTCATCCCGGCGCTCGCCGGCGCGCGCCCGGCCCTGCTCTACGTGGCCGAGGGCTGCGCGCCCTGCAGCGGCCTGCGGGCCTTTCTCGAGCTGCGCGGCCCGGTGGGCCTCGTCCTCGTCGCGGCCGAGGACCACCCGGCGCGCGACCTCGAGCGCCTCACCTACGACCCCGGAGACGGCGGGCCCGAGGAGTCCGGCGTTCACGCGCTGGGGCGGGCGCTCGAGCACCTGCACCTCGGCTGGGCGACGCTGGGCCTGGCCCTGCGCCTGCCGGTGACGTCGGCCCTGGCGCAGGTGCTCGCCGACGCCTGCGGCGGCGGCCCCAGGCGGGTCGAGCGGCGCGCGCGGCCGGCGCCGGACTGCTGATGGTCAGGTGGGCGGGAGGCTCCACCCGCGCCGCCACGCCGGCGCCGCGAAGGGCTCGGCCCACAGCTCGCGCAGGGCGATGACGCGGCCAGCGCACAGGTGCAGGAAGCTCACCGCGCGGTCGGTCCGGCCATCGAGGTCGACCTCGACCTCCGTGACGACCTGCTCGCCGGCGTCGAGCGCCTGCACGACGCGGACGTGCCAGTCGCCCGGATACTCGCGGTTCACGCGCAGGTAGCCGGCGCGGTCGAAGCGCTCGCCGCTCTGCGGCCAGTGCACGACCAGCGCCGGGTCGAGGAGCGCCTCGACGGCGGCCCAGTCGCGCCGCTCGATCGCCGCCCAGAGCGCCCGCCCGACGTCGGCCCCGCTCACCGGTCGAGGAGCCGCTCGGGCGCCACGTCGGCGGGCGTGCGCAGGTAGAAGCGGCCCCGCTCGCGGATCCACTCGCTCGTCGTGCGCTCGCGCGCGGTCTCGCCGTCGGGCCGGAGGTAGGTGACGCGGGCCACGACGCGCGCGTGGTCGCGCTCGACCGTCACCTGCTCCACCGCCGCCTCGACGACGCGCAGGGCCGGCCCCACCTGCTCCTGCAGCACCTCGCCCCGGACCACCGCGAGCAGGTAGAGCTCCGGACGGCGCCCGCGGCGGGCCGTCGGGCTGACGTGGTCCCAGAAGGCGCGACGGCAGGTGAGCTCACGGTAGCCGCCGAGCGCGCCGCCGTGGTCGCGCGCGCAGTCGCAGTCGGCGATGCCGTCCCCGCAGCGACAGGCCACGCTCCCCCCCTCGCAGCCCGGGCAGTCGATCTTGCGCCGGACGGCGCGCACGCCCGTCAGCGAGCGGCCGGGCACGGCCTCGGTCACCTGGAGCGTGCCGGCGCCGCCGCACTGGGGGCAGGTCACGCGCGCGGCGCCCCCGCAGCGCTTGCAGCCGACCTCCTTCTTGCCCTGGCAGTCGCGGCAGGTGAGCGCGTCCGCGTCGCGGGCCTTGTACCAGGCCGCGACGCGCCGGCTCACATCGCGCTCGAGCGCCGCCACCTGCGCCGGGTCGCGGGCGGGGCCCGCGTCGGACGCCGCGGGCTCCTCGTCGGCCTCGACGTCCGCGGCGGCGCCGGCGACCTCGCCCCCGACCTCATTGACGGCCGGGGGCGCCGGGGCGGGGACCGCGACCGGGCGCTCGGGCGGCCGCTCGGGAGCGGGAGGCCGCTCCGGGGCCGCGACCTGCTCGTCACCGGCGGGCGCCGGCGGCGCCGGGAGCGACGACCGCTCCCGCTCGGGCGCGCGCGTCGGCTCCGGCGTCGACGGCGGCGGCGGCGGCGACGGGCGCTCGTCGCGTCCGGCCGCGGCGTCGGCCTCGCGCTCGAAGCGGCGCGTGCGCACGAAGCTGCGCAGCTCGTCGAGCACCCGTGCCCCCTCGTCAGCGGCGGCCGCGTCGCTCGAGTTGATCGCCTCGCCCAGCCAGGCCTCGGCGGCCTTGAGGTCGCGCGCGCCCCACGTGCCCTGGAACAGCCCGCGCCCGAGGGCGACCATCGCGGCGGCGTCGCCCCGCTCGGCCCGCTCGCGCAGGACCTCCTCCTCGGCCCGCGCCGGGCCGGCCGGCGCGGTCGGCGGCGCCGGCGGCGGCGCCTTGCGCAGGGCCAGGATCAGCACCGGGACGCCGCCGGCGAGGAGGCCGGCCGCCGCCGCGAGCCCCAGGAGCGCCGGCATGGGCGACCGCGCGCCGGGGACGGGCGCCTCGCCCTCGTCGTCGCCTCCATCGTCCGCCGGCCCCTGCCCGCGCCTCGAGTCGCCCGGCTTGCTCATGCGGCCGTTGTCGCAAACCGGGGCTGCCGAGCCAAGCGGGCCGCGCGTCAGTCCAGG
The DNA here is from genome assembly GCA_019636275.1 of Planctomycetota bacterium. Classification (GTDB taxonomy): domain Bacteria; phylum Planctomycetota; class J058; order J058; family J058; genus JAMLIC01. The sequence goes on from JAHBXY010000216.1 coordinate 6,355, forward strand.
CGCGGGCCCGCCGACGCGTCCCCGGCGTAGTAGCGGTCGCGCCGGGCCTGGTCGATCCAGCCGATCTCGCGCGCGGTCTCGACGCCGACGCGCATGGCCTCGAACAGGTCGAGCGAGGCCTCCGAGCGCCCGGCGGCGACGGGGATCCCCTGCGCCATGACCTCGGCGAAGCGCTGCGGCAGGCGCGGCTCCCGGAAGGGCTCCACCCAGCCCTCGGGGTAGACGCACTGGTCGCCGTCGTACTTGTCCGTCGCGCCGAACAGGTGCAGGAGCTCGTGCGCCACGTTGATCAGCGCCGCGTCGCGGCCCTGGTCGGTGAGCGGGGCGAAGACGAAGCCGCGCCGGGAGCGCCGGTCGGCCACCGAGTGCACGCCCTGGAACACGTGCGCGGCCTCGACCCCGTAGAAGGTCACGAAGACGATGCTCGGGAACCGCCCGGGAACGTCCTTCAGCCGCTCCTCGTACCAGCCGAGGAAGTCGCGCGTGCGCCGGTAGCGGTCCTTGAACGCCAGCGCCTCGCCGGCGCGCGGCGGCGGCGGCGGCGCGCCCGTGTAGGGGTGCGCCCCCGACACGCGGAGCTGCACCGGCCGGAAGCCGGGCCGCGCGACGTAGCGGCCGAGCTCGACCTCGAACCAGTGCTCGAGCGCGCTCAGGGTGGCCTTATCGTCGCCGAGGCGCGCGAAGCGCGTCAGCCGCTCGAGCTGGTCGCGCTCCTCGGCCGTGGTCGACGCCGGGGCCAGGAGGACGAGCGTGACCTGCTGCGTGGCGCGCCAGTCGGGCACCCAGCGCTCCGCCCGGCGCACGAGGAGGTACTTGATCCCCACCCCGGCCAGGACGGCCAGGAGGAGGGCCAGGCGCACCTTGCGCCAGGGGGAGGGACGGGGGTCGGTGGTTACCACGCCGGCAGCATAGCCTCTCAACCGTCACAGGTCCGCTCGTGCGCGACGCGGTGCGCGGTCGACGGCGGGGCGTCACCACCCAGCGTGCAGCCGTGCTCGGGCGCGCAGGGCGGCCGGGCCAGCCGCTCGAGCAGGTCGACGAGCCCGCCGTGCCCCGGCCCCGTGACGCGCCACAGGCCGGCGGCGCGGTCGCGCGCGGCGCCCGGCAGGCGGCGCAGCGCCTCGACGAGGCCGGCGTCGAACTCGACGGTGACCGTCAGCCGCGCCTGGTCGTCCACGTCGACGGCCAGGTCGGGGACGGCGCTCGCCTCGGCCAGCGCCTCGAGCGCGTCCACGGCCTCCTCGACGAGGCCCTGCCGGAGGAGGGCGCGGGCGAGGTCGGCGGCGCGGTCGAGGTCCATGCCTCGACCGTCCCACCGGCCGTCGCCCTCGTCAACGGGGCTAGCACCCGCAGGCGCCTTCGTCGCTCCTCGCCAGCGGCGACGATCGCTTCGCGAGGCCTTCGGCGAGGTCTCCGGCCGGACCTCTAGCAGCCAGGGTCCGCGTGCCACTCCCAGCAGCGCACGCACAGGAACTCGTCCGTGTCTCCGTCGCGGGACGCCGCCGGTTCGGCGGCGTCGAACAGCCCGCGCGGGGCGGGCAGCCGGTCGGCCCCGCGCGCCGTCGGCGGCGAGAGGTCTTCCCAGGACCCGGAGGCGCGGTAAGCGCCTCGACGAGCGTCGCTCATGGTCTCCCTTCACGATCGCGCGGTCGTCGCGCGCGCCGGCCGGGCGCAAGCGGCGGGCCGCCCGCGCGCGCCAGAACCGCCGGCTCCGGGCGCGGGTGGGCGCGCGCGTCCCGCGGAGTCTCAACCGGTCCAGGGAGCGCTCCCCAGGCCGAGCCCCAGCACCGGCCGCGAGTCACCGGCGCGCGACGCCCGGGGCAGGTTCCCCGCTACCGGGCGAAGCCGCGGATCAGCTCCAGCAGGTCGGTCAGCTCGCCGTCGTCGAAGAAGCCCCTCCACGCGGGCATGTCGCGGCTCTTGCCCGTGGCCGCCCCGCCCTCGAGGACCACCCGGCGCAGCTCGTCGTCGGTCCGCAGCGCCTGCCAGGCGGCGTCGGTGAAGTCGGGCCGCGGGGCCACGCCGGCGCCGAGCGAGGGCTCGCCGCGCCCGTCGAGGCCGTGGCAGCGGGCGCACACGGCCTCGTACTTGGCGGCCACCCCGCTGGCCGGGCCGGCGGGACCGGACGCCGCGGTCACGGCGTCGTCGGCGCTCGCCAGGCGCAGGAGCGCCCCGCTGGGCGCGGCCTTGCTGCCGAGGACGGTGAGGACGATCGCGCCGTCGGGCGCGACGTTGATCGACGTGATCCCCTGCTGGCCGAGGAACGGGGCGCGCGTGAGCACCTCCGGCGGCGCGCCCGGCCGCGCCGGGTCGAGCGCGCGCACGATCCCCGAGTTGTTGTCGGCGAACACGTAGCGGCCGCGCAGGGGCGGGTAGCGGTCGCCCCGGTAGACGAGCCCGCCGACGACGGCGCGATCGACGGCGGTCTGCCCGTAGGCGTGCACCGGCGGCGTCTCGCGCCCGATCACCTCGGCCGGCCGCTCGTAGATCGTGGGCTTCGTCCCCTCGCGGTACGGCCACTCGCCGTTGCCGCCGAGCGCCAGGCGCGTGACCTCCTCGACGCTGTCCCAGCCCACGTCGCCGACCCACAGGTCGTCGCCGTCGAGCGAGATGCGGAACGGGTTCCGCAGGCCCAGGGCCACGAACTCGCCCAGGCGCTCGGGGCTGCCGGCCCAGGGGTTCGCCTTCGGGATGAAGTAGTGGTCGGTCACGCCGTCGACCGGCTGGCGGAGGATCGGCCCGCTGACGTCGCCGCCGCGGCGGTCGACGTCGATGCGGAACACGCCGCCGCCGAGGCCCTGGTCGAGGCGCTGCGCGTGGCGCGCGCCGAAGTCGCCGCATGACCAGTAGAGCAGGCCCTCGCGGTCGAAGAGCACGCTGCCGCCGTTGTGGAAGCCGTTGGGCGGGCGGCCCTGGTCGACGAGCAGGAGGCGCGAGCCGCCGACGTCCGGAGCCGCGAGGTCGAAGCGCGCCAGCCGGTTGCGCAGCACGTCCTGGCCGGCGTGCGTGTAGTAGACGTAGACGAAGCCGGCGTTCGGCGAGCCCTCGCGGCCGAACTCGGGGTGCAGGGCGAAGGAGAGCGCGCCGTTCTCGATCGTCGCCGGGCCGACCTCGGCCGCGATGTCCACGACGACCTCGCGCTCGGGCGCGCGGTCGAGGTCGACGCGCACGAGCCGTCCGGGGCGCTCGAGGACGAACATGAGCGTCGGCCGGGCGGGGGCGAAGCGCACGTCCATGGGCTGGTCGAGGACCAGGCCGGGGACCGCCTCGACGAGCGCCCAGCGCGAGTCGCCGCGGTGGTTCAGCGTCACGCGGATGTTGTTGACGAGGTTGGCGAAGTCGCCGCTCTTCTTGTAGAGGACGGCCATGGCGCCCGGGCTGACGACCATGGCGCACGTGAGCGCCGTCCAGCGGCTCGCCGCCAGGCCCTTGACCCGGGCGGGGACCTGGCGGGCGCGCTCGCGCAGCGTGGGCGCCGCGCCCGGGCGGCGCAGGGCGAAGCCGGCGAAGGCGGCGACGTGCAGCGCCGGCGCGAGGAGGTACACGAACGCGTGGAAGTTGGCGCTGAAGGGCACGACCGTGAGCACGAACAGGTGCAGGCTCGCCAGGCTGGTCGCGATCAGCAGCACGTAGAGCTCGGCCAGCGCCCGGCGCGCATCGTCGAACGCGGGCCGGCGGAACCAGGCCAGCGCGGCCAGGTAGCCGGCGAGATGCCAGCCCAGGAACACCCCCAGGACGACCGCCAGGTCGGCGCCGGCCAGCGAAGCGTTCTTCAGGTGCGGCAGGGGCGTGATGTTCAGGCGCGGGGCCAGCGTCGACGCGAGCAGCACGGCCACGACGACCAGGACGAGCTGCAGGCCGACGACGAGGGCCCGCTCGAGGACGATGCGCTTCACGGTGCTCACCTCCCGCGGCCATGTAGCACCTGGGAAGCCGGCCGTTACCTGCTGGGCGCGCGGAAGTCGAAGCGGGGGAATGTCCCCTGGCGGGGTGATCCTCCGGGGTGACGCAAGCGTCACCTCCCGTGGTCGTCGCCTCCGGCCCGGCGCAGGATCGCGCCGACGAAGCGGTCGAGGGCGGCGCCGTCGGGGTCGTGCGCCGGCTCGAAGAACAGCGACGGCTCGATGAGCTCGAGCTCCATGAGCCGCCAGGACCCGGCCGCGTCGCGGGTCATGTCCACCCGTCCGTAGAGGGCGCCCTCGGCGCCGGCGAGGGCCAGCGCGCGCCCGGCGAGCTCGACCGCGTCGTCGCCCATGGCGAGGCACGGCTCGGCGCGCTCGTCCTCGCCCGCGAAGCGCGCCCGCTTGCGCACGCAGTGGCTCGGCGCGCCGTCGATCACGACCACCGACAGCTCGCCCCACGTGACCACGTGCTCCAGGAAGGGCTGCACGAGGGCGTCCTCGGCCGCGAGGAGCGACGCAAGGTGCGCCTCCCCCCGCGCCAGGTCGCTCCGGCCCACGCGGAGGGCGCCGTGCGACCCGGCCGACACGGCCGGCTTGATCACGACCTCGCGCCAGCCTTCGCAGGCCAGGACCTCGGCCAGGCGCTGCTCCGAGCCAGCGGGCAGGAGCGCCGTGGGGATCACCGGCAGCCCGCGGGCGGCGAGGTCCAGCAGGTAGCCCTTGTGGGCGTTCCGGCGCACGAGCGGCGCCGGGTTCTCGAGCCGCGTGAGCCCGGCGACCCGGTCGACCCAGGCCAGGAACGCCGCCGGCTGGCGGTGGTAGTTCCAGGTCGAGCGCAGGACCACGAGGTCGAAGCTGGCCCAGTCGACCGCCGGGTCGTCCCACGCGGCCAGCGTCGGCGGGTGGCCGCGGGCGGTCAGCGCCGCGGCCAGCAGGGGCGCGTCGGGGTCGGGCTCGGGGAGGCGCAGGCAGGTGGCGAGGGCGATGCGCATGGCGGCGCCAGCTTGCCACACTCAGCGGCGGCGCACGGGCTCCGCGCGCCGCCGCTCGCAGCCGCGCACGGTGCAGCGCCGGTGCTCCGCGAAGCAGGCGGCGTGGTGGAGCGTGCCGCAGGCTGCGCAGGCCACGACCTCGTCCTGCGCCTCGTCCAGCCCGCCGCGGCAGTAGGGGCACACCTGCTCCGTCCGGCGCACCCGCAGCGCGGCGTCCGAGGGGCGGGTCCGGGTCGCGACGACGCGCGCCTGCGGCGGGTCGGGGGGCGGCGGCGCGTCGCTGCGCACCGCGCCGGCGACGGTGATCAGCGCGCGGGCGAGCGGCTCGAGGTCGACCTCCCGGCGCCCAGGTGGGACCCTGACCTCGAGCCCCAGGAGGCCGATCTCCACGTCGCCGCCGGCCGCGAGCAGGACGCGCAGGGCGGCGTCGACGGCCTCGCTGCGGAGCGGCGCGTGGGGCGGGCCGCCGTCGCTCATCGCCGTCCGATGGAACCCGCTCACGATCGTCCCCGTGAGCGCCACGGGCACCTGGGCCTCGAGGCGCAGGGTCACCCCCTCGCCCTCCCACGCCTGGACGGTCAGGCGCTCGCCGTCGAGGCGCCCGGTGAGCGACCAGCCGCCCTGCGTCGCGTGCAGGACGTCGCCGGTGAGACGCCGCGCGAACGCGTCGAGCGCCGCCGGCGGGTCCATCTCGGCAGGGGGTCGGGCGAAGGTCTCCCGCTCCAGGGCGGCGATCAGGCCCGCGGGGAGGGCGAAGACCAGGAGGACGACGGCCACGCCCAGGAGGCCGGGGCGAGCGGTGACCACCGCCGCGATGAGGAGGAGCCCGGCGGCGCAGACGGCCATCCCGATCGCGCAGCCCACCACGACGCGCGGGTCGGCGCGGCCGGGCGGCCGGCTCACGGCGTGGCCAGCGCGGCGTCGACGCGCCGGTCGAGCTCCTCGAGCACGCCGCGCACCTCGGGGGCGTCGAGGGCGGCCTGGAGCCGGTCGACGGCGCCGTCGAGCGCCCGCCGCTCGGCC
>JAHBXY010000217.1 GCA_019636275.1 Planctomycetota bacterium
CGAGTCGGGCGCGCGGCGGAGCGCGGCGCAGGAAGAGGACGAGCCGGCGCGGATCGCGGTGCTGGCGCTCGTGGGCCTGAAGTGCACGAAGACCGAGGCCCGCGAGCTCGTGCGCCGGGCCGGCCAGCGACTCGCCGACCGAAGCGAGGGTCGCTCGGTCGAGGCGCTGACCGCGGAGGCGCTGCGGATCGTCGGCGACGGCCTTATCGGGCGCGAGGTGGAGCAGGTCGACCCGGGCACCCGGCCCGCGTAGCGAGGCGCACGGGCTGCGGCCGGTTTCAGAGCTCTGAAGTCAGCCTCGCCGACGACGACCGCACGACGCGCGGACCGGTGCCGACGGGACACCAGCGACTCGCGGCCGATCGACGACTGCGGGCCGACGAGCAGACCGGGCACCATGCTCACGGGCGCCAGCGACTCGCGGCCGATCGACGCGCGCTCGTGCCGACGACCCGCGCCGAGCCGTGCTCACGGCGCCCGCCACTCGGCCGCCCTCGTCGACGAACCCGAGGGACCGACGTCCCGCGCTGGGCCATGCTCACGGGCACCAGCCACCCGACCGCCCTCGTCGACGACACGCGGGCCGATGTCCCGCGCCGAGCCGTGCTCACGGGCGCCAGCCACTCGGCCGCCCTCGTCGACGAACCGCGGGCCGCCGACCCGCGCCGAGCCGTGCTCACGGGCGCCAGCCACTCGGCCGCCCTCGTCGACGAACCCGAGGGACCGACGTCCCGCGCTGGGCCATGCTCAAGGGCACCAGCCACCCAACCGCCCTCGTCGACGAACCGCGGGCCGCCCGTCCCGCGCTGGGCCATGCTCACGGGCGTCAGCCACCCGACCGCCCTCGTCGACGACACGCGGGCCGACGACCCGCGCCGGGCCATGCTCACGGGCACGAGCGACGCGACCGCCCTCGTCGACGAACCGCGGGCCGCCGACCCGCGCCGAGCCGTGCTACGGGCACCAGCCACCCGACCGCCCTCGTCGACGAACCGCGGGCCGCCCGTCCCGCGCCGGGCCATGCTCACGGGCGTCAGCCACCCGACCGCCCTCGTCGACGACACGCGGGCCGACGACCCGCGCCGGGCCATGCTCACGGGCGTCAGCCACCCGACCGCCCTCGTCGACGAACCGCGGGGCCGACGTTCCCGTGCCGGGCCATGCTCACGGGCGTCAGCCACCCGACCTCCCTCGTCGACGACCGCGGGCCGACGTCCCGCGCCGGGCCATGCTCACGGGCGTCAGCCACCCGACCGCCCTCGTCGACGACACGCGGGCCGACGTCCCGCGCCGGGCCATGCTCACGGGCACGAGCGACGCGACCGCCCTCGTCGACGAACCGCGGGGCCGACGTCCCCGTGCCGGGCCATGCTCACGGGCGTCAGCCACCCGACCTCCCTCGTCGACGGACCGCGGGCCGACGTCCCGCGCCGGGCCATGCTCACGGGCGTCAGTCACTCGACCGCCCTCGTCGACGGACCCCACCGGCGGTCGTCCCCCTCGGTGCAGCAGCCCTCACCGTCGACCGGAGCCCCGCCGGGGCGGCGCCGCTCCGGCAGCCGCCCGTCGGGCGCAACCGGCGGAGCCGCGACGCCGCTCCTTTCGAGCGCCTCGACCTTCGGGCAGGATCGTGGCCCATGATCTCGCACGCGGTCGGCGGCCTGGGCCTGTTCCTCCTGGGCATGATCCTCCTCACCGACGGCCTGAAGATGGTCGCGGGCGACGCCCTGCGGGCGGCGCTGTCGCGCTTCACCGGCCGCCCGTCGACGGCGCTCCTCACGGGGACGGTCGTCACCGCGCTCATCCAGTCGTCGAGCGCCACGACGCTCATGACGATCGGCTTCGTCAGCGCCGGGCTCATGAGCTTCACCCAGTCGGTCGGCGTGATCTTCGGCACGAACATCGGCACGACCAGCACCGGCTGGATCGTCTCGACCCTGGGCCTGAAGGTGAACGTGTCGGCGGCCGCCCTGCCGGTGATAGGCGCGGGCGCCCTGCTGCGGCTCCTGTTCAAGGGGCGCGGCGCGGCGATCGGCACGGCGCTGGCCGGCTTCGGGCTGATCTTCCTCGGCCTCGACACGCTCCAGGCCGGCATGAAGGAGCTGAGCGGGTTCGTCGACCCCGGGCGCTTCCCGGCCGGCGCCTCGCTGGGCGGCCGCCTGCTCCTGGTCGTCGTCGGCGCGCTCATGACGGTCGTGCTGCAGTCGTCGAGCGCCGCCGTGGCCATGACGCTCACCGCCCTGCACGCCGGCTCGATCGACCTCGTGCAGGCGGCCGCCCTCGTCGTCGGGCAGAACGTGGGCACGACCGTGAAGGCCTGGCTGGTCTCGATCGGCGCGCCGACGGCCGTCAAGCGCACGGCCATGGCCCACTTCCTCTTCAACGCCCTCACCGGCGTGGTGGCCTTCGCGGCCCTCTCCCCGCTCGTCACGCTCGTCGACGCGATCACCGACCGCCTGGGCGACGGCTCGAGCGCGACGACGATCGCCGGCTTCCACACTGCCTTCAACCTGCTGGGCGTGATCCTCCTGTTCCCGTTCACGCGCCGCTTCGCCGCCTTCGTCGAGCGGCTCGTGCCGGAGCGCGGCCCCCAGCTCGCGCGCCACCTGTCGCAGGCGGCCTCCGAGGTCCCGGCCGTGGCCCTCGCCGCCGCGCGTCGCACCCTGGCCGAGGTGGCGGCCGTCCTGGCCGACGTCGCTCGCGCCCGCCTGGAGGGCGCGGAGCCGGAGGCGGTCGAGCCGGAGCTCGAGCCGGCGCGCCGCGCGCTCGACGCCGCGCGCGGCTTCGTGGCGGCGATCGGCACCCACGAGGAGACGGCCGCCGAGCACGCGCGGCACGTCGGCGTCCTGCAGGCGCTCGACCAGCTCGAGCGCCTCGCGCGCGCGTGCGCGGAGCCGGCGCCGCGCGGGCCGCTCGAGCGCGCCGGCGCACCGAAGGACATGGCCGCCCGCATCGTCGAGGCGCTCGCGGCCTGCGCGGCGGCCCTGCGCGAGGGCGACGCGCTCCCGGCGGCGCTCCGGCTGGCCGAGGCGTCGCGGGCCAACGCGGACGCGCGCCGCGCGCACGAGCCGGCCCTCCTCGGCCGCACCGCCGCGGGCCACGTGTCGCCCGCGGCGGCCCTGGCCGAGCTCGACGTGACGCGCTGGGTCGACCGCGTGGGCTATCACGCCTGGCGCGCCGCCCACAACCTGCAGGACCCGCCGCCCGACCTCGCGCCGCTGCCGGCGGCGCCGCCGCTGCCGCGGCCGGAGGATCGGCCCTCGTGAGCGCGGTCAGGCCCCGAGCGCGCTCGCGAGCGCCGGCAGGGCCTCGCCCAGGCGCGCCTCGACCTTGACCTGCGCGTCGCCGTCGCCGCGCGTCGGGCCGAGGGTCAGGATCGCCACCGGCAAGCCGAGCGCCCGCGCCTCGCGCACGAAGCGGTAGCCCGAGAACACGGTCAACGACGAGCCGGCGACCAGGAGGGCCTCGGCCCCGCGCAGGAGCGCGCCGCCGGCCTCGCGCGCGGCGCGCGGCACGGCCTCGCCGAAGAACACGACGTCGGGCTTGAGGTCGCCGCCGCAGGCCTGGCAGCCGACGACGCGGAAGCCGTCGACGAGCCCGGCCGGCAGCTCGGCGTCGCCGTCGGGCAGGGCCTCGGCCGCGCGCGCGTCGAAGCCGGGGTTCTCGTGCAGGAGCCGCGCCTGCAGGGCGTCGCGCGCCTCGCGCGCCCCGCAGGCGAGGCAGCGCGCCTCGTGCAGGGCGCCGTGCAGCTCGACGACCTCGCGGCTGCCGGCGGCGGCGTGCAGCCGGTCGACGTTCTGCGTGATCAGCCCCGCGACTACCCGGGCGGCCTCGAGCGCCGCCAGCGCCGCGTGGCCGGCGTTCGGCCGCGCCGCGCGCAGCCGCGGCCAGCCGACGACGCTCCGCGCCCAGTAGCGGCGCCGCGCCGCGGGGTCGCCGACGAACTCGGCGAACTGGAGCGGGGCGCGGGCCCGACGCACCGTGCCCTCGCCGCGGTAGTCGGGGATCCCCGACTCCGTGCTGCAACCGGCGCCGGTGAGCACCGCCAGCCGCCGCCCGCGCAGCAGGTCGACGAGGGGATCGAGGTCGGCGGCGCGCTCCACGCCCCGATGCTACCCCCGTTCAGCGGGCCGCCGGTCACGCCTCGCCGGTGGCCTTCAGGTCCCCGCCGTCGCCCGGCTCGTCGTCGCCCTCGAGTCCGAGGTCGTCGACGACGAGCGAGAAGAGCCACGCGCCGGCGACGATCGGCGCGGCGCTCAGGCTGACGAACAGGAGCCAGCGCCCGAGCGACAGGGCGGCCAGGCCCTCGTCGAGTCGCTGCGGCTCGCCCGCGACCAGCCACAGCGCCGCGTGCAGCCAGGCGATCAGCGCCACGCCCAGCGCCACCGGCCGCGCGCGCCCGCGCACGACCCGCGCCAGGAGGCCCAGGAGGCCGAGCGTCAGCGCCAGCGCGCCGAGCGCCACGACGAACAGGAGCGGGCGCAGCGCCTCCGGGATCGAGAGGCGCAGGAGGAGCGACAGCCCCGGGAGGTCCTCGTCCGCGTCGCTCAGACGAAGCCCTTCTTCCGGCTCTGCTTGAGCGGCGGGGCCCACTCGCCCTGCGGGTCGGGGAGGAAGGTCATGGACGACGTGTCGCCCATGGCGCACAGGACCAGCCAGCCGCCCGGCACGCGCTGGCGAAACTGCTGCATGGACGTGCCGCCGGTCTCGACCAGCTCCCAGTCGCCCGGCCAGGCCTGCTTCGACTCGTCGCCCACGGCGCCCCCCTCTCGTCCCCGGAGCCTACCCGAGCGGCGGGCGGTCGTGGGCCGGCGCGTCAGCCGCGCGCCAGGCGGACGGCGACCTCGATCAGGGCCCGCAGGGGCGGCGGCACCGCGTCGACGCCGCGCTCGGCGACGGCCTCGATGACCTCGAGGGCCAGGCGCGGCTTGCCCAGCTCGTCCATGGCCCGGGCGATCACCTTCCACGGCGCGGGCCCGCGCGGCGGGCCGCCGCCGCGCGCGGGGCGCGGCTTGATCCCGGACGCGCGCAGGTAGATGTCGTCGAGGCCGTGCGCGTAGAAGCAGTGCTCGACGTCGTGCTCCTCGAGGAGCGTCACGCCGCCGCCGGCCGCGGGGTCGGCCAGCTCGCGCGCCCGGGCGGCGTAGCGCCGCCCCGCCTCGTCGCCGTCGGCCAGCAGGTGCCAGGCGATCCCCAGCGCCTGCGCCAGCCGCACCAGCGGCTCGACGCCGCACTGGGCGAACTCGACCACGCGCACGCCCTCGGAGGGGAGGTCGTAGCCGAGGACGCGCGCCAGCTCCGGGACGATCCAGAACTCGGTCTCGCCCTCGACGAGCAGCCAGCAGCGCGCGAACAGCGCGTCGGCGCGGTTGGCGCGCACGTGGTAGCCCACGCGCCGCAGGTCGTCGAGCGACAGGGCGCGCCGGGCCACCTGGTGCACGCGCACGCCGTCGGGCCCGCGCACGGCGCGGCGCAGGCTCCACAGCGGGATCGACGCCAGGAGGTCGCCCGAGTTCGTGGTCACGAGCCGCTGCACGGGCAGGGCGTCGATCAGGCGCGACACGTTGGCCGCCACGACGGGGTGCAGGTTGGCCTCGGGGTCCTCGATGACGAGGATCGGGTCGGCGTCGCCGAGCGCGTCCGGCGCGCCGCCGTTGGCGTGGAACAGCCCGCCGAAGAGGAGCAGCGCGGCGAGCCCCTGCGCGGCCCCGCCGAGGGCGGGCGCGCCGGGCGCGACCTGGCTCCGCGCGCCGGGGGCCTGGGCCAGGACCTCGAGCAGGCGGGTGGTCCGCGGCCGGGCGCGCGCCGCGAGCCGCTCCGACACCCGGGCCACGATCGTCCGCGCGGCCTCGATCCCGGCCCGCATGTCGGGCGACGTCAGGTCCCAGCCGTGCGCCAGGCGGGCGTAGGCGCGCAGGACCTGGTCCTCGAGGCCGACGAGGGCCGGGTCGGCCTCGAGCGGCGCCGGCGTGGCCCTGGCGGCGCGCGTCGGACCGACGAAGTAGCGTCCGGCGCGCAGGACCACGGCGGGGCAGCGCTCGCGCAGAGCGACGAGCGTCGACGCCGGCGGCTGGGGGTCGAGGGGTCGTCCGTCGGGCGCGCAGAACGTCGCGAGGCAGGGGCTCGGCCCCGTCGCGGCGCGGTCGGCCTCGACGCGCAGGAGGAGCAAGCCCGCGCCGTCGGGGCCCGACGTGACGGGCGCGAGCGCGGGGACCGCGGCGCGCTCGCCGGGGCGGGTCTCGACGAACGTGAGCTCGATCCGGATCCGCTCCGCCGGCAGCTCCGGCGGCGGCGGCGCGTGGAAGTCCTCGGGCGCGAACTCGGGCAGGCCCGCGCCCGCGCCCAGGCAGCTCATGAGCGCGTCGAGGAGCGACGTGCGGCCGAAGCCGTTCTCGCCGATCACGGCCGTGAGGTCGTCGAGCTCGAGGTCGAGGCGGCGGATCGCCCGGTAGCCTTCGATCTGGATGCGGCTCAGGCGCACGGCCGCGAGTATGGCACGTCTCGCCGACGTGACGCCGTCCCGCGGGGGAGAGCCAGGGCGCCCGGGGGTAGGGTTGCGCACGGCACGCCGTCTGCAGAGGTCGCGGCCGAGGTGCCTCCTGACGCGAGCGCGACGGCATGCACGGGTGTGGATCGGGGCTGCGGCCGCCGGGGCGCTCGTGGCGGGGTTCGCCCTGGTCGAGGCGCCGCGCGTGCGCGCCGCGGAGGTCGAGGGGCAGCGCCGGAACCTGCTCGGCGACCTCGAGCTGCGCCGCCTGGCGGTGGACGCCTGGCTGGTCGACCGGCTGGCAGACGCCGAGACCGTCGCCCGCTTCCCCTCGTCGATCGAGCTGGCCTGCGCCGGCGCCGACGAGCGCTGCGACGTCGACGCGCACTTCGAGCGCGCGCTGTCGGCCTTCGCCCAGCGGCTGCGCTACGAGCGCATCGACGTCGTCGACCGCGACGACGGGGTGCTCCTGCACCGCGGGCCCGACGACCTCGTCGACCCGGCCGCGCTCGCCGCCGCCCGGCGGGCGCGCGAGGAGGGCCGGGGTCTCGTCGACCTGGTGCGCCTCGCCGACGGGCGCGACGCGCTGCTCAGCGCGGCGCCGATCGTCGGCCCCGACGGCGAGGTCGTGGGCGCGGCGGTCCTGGCGACCGACGTCCAGGCCTGGCTGGTCCCCTTCCTGCGCGCGCAGCACGGCGCCGAGCCGCCGGTGACGGCGCTCCTCCTGCGCGCCGAGGGCGGCGCGCCGCTGCTGACGGCCGTCGGGGCGCTCGCCCCGGATGGGCTGGCCTGGGCCGCGCCGCCCGGCGCCGAGCCCCTGTTCGCCGCCGACGCCCGCGACCTCCACGGCGCGCCCGCCCTGGGCGTGGCCGCCCCGCTCCAGACGGCCCCCTGGACCCTGGCGGTCATGACGCCGGCGGCGTCGCTCGACGCGGCGGTCCGCCCGCGCCTCCTGCGCGCCGGCGCCGGCTGGGCGAGCATGGCCGGCGTGGCGCTCCTCCTCGGGCTCGGCCTGGCGTGGGGCCAGCGCCAGGCGGCCGACGCCGCCCTGGCCCGCAGCCAGTCGCGCCTGGCGCTCCTCCTCGAGCACGCCCACGACGCGGTGCTGTTCCTCGACGCGGCGGGGCGGATCCGCGAGACCAACCGCCGGGCCGAGGCCCTCTATGGCTGCGCGCCGGGCGACCTCCTCGGCCGGCACGTCCTCGACCTGCGCCCCGAGCGCCTGCGCGAGGCCGGCCGGGCCGACCTCGAGGCGCTGGAGGCCCGCGGCTGGCACGTGTACGAGACGCAGCACGTGACGCGCGACGCCGCCGAGGTGCCCGTCGAGATCAGCGCGCGGGTCGTCGACCTCGAGGGCGAGCGCGGGGTCGTGGCCCTGATCCGCGACGCGTCGGAGCGGCGCCGGGCCGTCGCCGACCTCGAGGAGGCGCAGCGGCGCCTCGAGGCCGCCCTGGCCGTGGGGCGCATGGGCCACTGGCGGCTCGACCTCGCCACCGGGCGCGTCACGACGTCGCGCGAGCTGTTCGCCCTCGTCGGCTGCGACCCGGACCTCGACGCCCTCGACCTCGACCGGGCGCTGGGCATGCTCCTGCCCGACGCGCGCCGCCGCCTCGAGGAGCGGCTGCGCCGCGCGACGGAGGAGGGCGTCAGCTCCGACGACGAGCACGCGCTCCTGCGGCCCGACGGTCAGGTGGTCCACCTGCGCGTGGTCCTCGACGCGGTCCACGACGAGGCCGGTCGCGTCGTGGAGCTGCACGGGATCGCGCAGGACGTGACCGCCCGGCGCCTGGCCGAGGAGGCGCAGCGCAAGCTGTCGCGCGCCGTCGAGCAGAGCCCGGCCTCGATCATGATCACCGACCCGTCGGGGGCGATCGAGTACGTCAACCCGCGCTTCGAGGAGGTCACCGGCCGGCGCGCCGACGAGGTCCGGGGCAAGAGCCTCCTCGCGTCGGCCGCCACCACCCAGGAGGTCCACGCCGAGCTGTGGGCCACGATCACGGCCGGCCGGGTGTGGCACGGCGAGCTGCACGACGCGCCCGAGGGCGGGGCGCTCCTGCGCGGGAGCGCGACGATCGCGCCGATCCGCGACGGCGCGGGGGCGATCACGCACTTCGTGGCGGTCATGGAGGACGTCACCGAGCGGCGGGCCGCGGAGGAGGCGCTCCGGCGCACGCGCGAGCAGCTCCTGCAGGCGCAGAAGATGGAGGCCGTCGGCCGCCTCGCCGGCGGCGTGGCGCACGACTTCAACAACCTGCTCACCGTGATCGAGGGCTACGCCCGCCTGGCCATGGACCCGCTGCCGTCGGACGACCCGGGCCGGCGCAAGCTCGAGCAGGTGGTGCGCGCCTCGGAGCGCGCCGCCGGCCTCACGCGGCAGCTCCTGGCCTTCAGCCGCAAGCTGCCGGCGTCGCCGCGGATCGTCGAGCCCGGCGCCCTGCTGCGCGACATGACCGGCATGCTCCGCCGCCTCCTCGGCGAGCGTGTCACGCTGGAGCTCGACGTCGACCCCGCCGCCGGCGAGGTGACGATCGACCCGGGCCAGCTCGAGCAGGTCGTCATGAACCTGGCGGTCAACGCCAACGACGCCATGCCCGACGGCGGCACGCTGACGCTGGCGGTCAAGGGCGAGGACCCCGCGCGGGGTCAGCCCCAGGGCGGGTGGGTGCGCCTGGCCGTGGCCGACACCGGCGCCGGGATGGACGCCGAGACGCGCGCGCGCCTGTTCGAGCCCTTCTTCACGACCAAGCCGCCCGGCGAGGGGACCGGGCTCGGCCTGGCCACCGTGCACGGGATCGTGGAGCAGGCCGGCGGGCGCGTGACGGTCGAGAGCGCGCCCGGGGCCGGGTCCCGCTTCGAGGTGCACCTGCCGCGCGTGGCCCGGGCGCCGGCGACGTCGGCGCCGCCGCCGGCGGCGGCCGAGCCCGCGGCGGGCAGGGGCGAGACGGTGCTCGTGGCCGAGGACGAGCCTGCCGTGCGCGAGCTGGCGCGCGAGGTCCTCCTGGCGCGCGGCTACCGCGTGCTCGCCTGCGCCAGCGGCGACGAGGCCCTGGCGGCGCTCGGGCGCCCCGGCGCGGTGGACCTGCTCCTGAGCGACGTCGTCATGCCCGGCCGGGCGCTCGGGCGGCGGCTCGTCGACGAGGCCCGCGCCCTGCGCCCCGGCCTGCGGGTGCTGTTCATGTCGGGCTACCCCCAGCAGAGCGCGACCGGCGCCTTCCTGCAGAAGCCGCTCACGCCCGCCGAGCTGGCGCGCGCCGTCCGCCAGGCGCTCGACGGGTCAGCGCCGCGGGGCTGACCCCGGGGCCTGGACGCCGCCGCCCGCCCGGGGGAGAACGGGGGCCTGGAGGGCGCGCCCATGGGCCACAACGCCGGGTTCCTCAAGCTGGTCGAGGACGCCAAGTCGCGCGTCCGCGAGGTCACCGTGGACGAGGTCAAGGCCAAGCTCGACCGGGGCGACCGGTTCCACTTCGTCGACGTCCGCGAGGACGCGGAGTGGGCCCAGGACCGCGCCCGCGGCGCGCGCCACCTGGGGCGCGGCGTGCTCGAGCGCGACGTCGAGGGCGTGATCCCCGACCGCGCGGCCGAGATCGTCCTCTACTGCGGCGGCGGCTTCCGCTCGGCCCTGGCCGCCGACAGCCTCCTGCGCATGGGCTACACGAACGTCGTCTCGATGGCCGGCGGGATCCGCGCCTGGCGCGAGCGGCAGCTCCCCATGGAGACCGGCAACGGCGGGTGATCGACGGCTGCGGCCGCGGACGCACACAGGCCCACTCCCTCCAGTTCGAGGGCTGAAACCTTGCCCGTCGAGTCCCTCGAGCGCCTCTCGATCTCCCGGCTGCGGCGCAGCTTCGTCTGGCGCCGCCTGGTTGGTGCCACGCGCCGCCGCCCCGACGAGAACGAGCGGCACCGCGTCGCCAAGCACGCGTCACGGTCGTCACGCCCCTGCTCGACCTGCTCGCGGCCAGCAGCGGGAGCGAGTCGGGAGCGGCAGGGCGACCCGTGAACAGGTCGACGCCCGGCGCCGCCCGCGTTCGTGTTCCCGGAATGCGCCGCTCCCGTGCGTCGGGTGCCTCGCCGGCGGCGCCGGCGCAAGGGCTCGTGGACGAGGGTGGCCGAGTGGCTGGCGCCCGTGAGCACGGTCGCGGCGCTGGCCGCCGGCCCGCGGTCCGTCGACGAGGGCGGTCGAGCGGCTGGCGCCCGTGAGCACGGTCGCGGCGCTGGCCGCCGGCCCGCGGTTCGTCGACGAGGGCGGTCGAGTGGCTGGCGCACGTGAGCACGGTCGCGGCGCTGGACGTCGGCCGGGGTCCGTCGACGAGGGTGGTCGAGTGGCTGGCGCTGTGAGCACGGTCGCGGTGCTGGCCGCCGGCCCGCGGTCCCGTCGACGAGGGTGGTCGAGTGGCTGGCGCTGTGAGCACGGTCGCGGCGCTGGCCGCCGGCCCGCGGTTCGTCGACGAGGGTGGTCGAGTGGCTGGCGCTGTGAGCACGGTCGCGGCGCTGGCCGCCGGCCCGCGGTTCGTCGACGAGGGCGGTCGAGTGGCTGGCGCCGGTGAGCACGGTCGCGGCGCTGGACGTCGGCCCGGGGTCCGTCGACGAGGGCGGTCGAGTGGCTGGCGCCCGTGAGCACGGTCGCGGCGCTGGCCGCCGGCCCGCGGTTCGACGGTCCGTCGACGAGGGCGGTCGAGTGGCTGGCGCCCGTGAGCACGGTCGCGGCGCTGGACGTCGGCCCGGGGTCCGTCGACGAGGGCGGTCGAGTGGCTGGCGCCCGCGAGCAAGGTCGTGAGGCTGGACGTCGGCCGGCGGCCCGTCGAGAGGGCGGCCTGGTGGTTGAAACCTGTGATCAGACTGTTCCGGGGCTCGAGCGCCGCCGCCGTCGTCCGTCAACGCGGGCTCGTCCGGGATCAGGCCACGGCCGTCTCGCGGACCCGCTCTCGCGGCTGACGCGATTCGCACCCGTCGCGAGCCGCATAATGCACACATTTGAACCTCGCAATGAGGCGCTGGCGTCGGTATTCTTCCTTGCTGGCGTGGCGCATTGGCTGACCGGCCAGCGCAGGCTCGCCGCCACCACCACCAACCACACCGCACGAAGGAGGGTCCATGAAGACGACCTCGCGCCGAGGCTCCGCCTCGTCCCTGCCGCTCCCCAAGGCCGAGCTCGAGGCGACCCTCGACGAGGCGCGGCGGATCGACGCCCGGATCGCCGACGTCGTTCGCCGCGAGCGGCAGGCGACCGCCGAGCTGGCCTACCTCCTCCTGCACGCCGAGCGGTCCGACGTGCACCGGGCCTTCGGCCACACGCGAATCGGGAAGTACGCCGTCGCTCGCGGCTTCGTCAACTCGGACCGCAAGGCCCGCGAGCTGATCGCGCTCGCTCGGGAGCTCGAGCGCCTGCCGCGCATGCGGATCGACTTCCGCGCCGGCCAGGTCGACTGGACCAAGGCCCGTACGGTCGCGCCGGTGGCCACGT
>JAHBXY010000218.1 GCA_019636275.1 Planctomycetota bacterium
GCGCCAGGCCGGCTCCCCCACGTAGGCGGCGAAGCCGCTCGTGCCGAGGAGGTCGCCCGCGCGCGCGGCGAGCTCGAGCGGCGTCGCGCGCCCGTGGACCCCGCCCTCGCGCCCCTTCAGCTCCTGCCCGGCCACCCCCGCCACGAGCGCGCGGGCCTCGGGGAAGCCGCGCGACAGCTCGTGGGCGGCGAAGGGCGCCGCGAGCGCGGCGGCCACGGCGAGCCCCGGCAGCGACGCGCGCAGCCCCGCCCGCCGCAGGGCCAGGAGCAGCGGCACGGCCGCCGGGACGAGGAGGAAGGCCGCGCTGAGGTGGAGCTGGAGCATCGCCACGGCGACCGCCACGGCGGCGCCGGCCGCCCGCGAGCGCGGCCGACGCCGCGCGCGCTCGAGCGCCACGAGCAGCAGCACGACGAGGGGCACGAGCAGCGTCTCGTTGCGGATCGCCCGCGCGCGCAGCGCCGCCGCCGGAAGGACCGCCAGGAGGAGGCCGGCGGCCAGGGCGGGGACGTGCCCGAACGCGCGCCGCCCGATCGTGACCAGGAGCAGGACGGCGACGACGTTCGTCGCCGCCACGACGGCCGTGAGGCCGACCGGGCCCGCGCCGAGGAGGGCCGGGAGCGCCAGCAGGTGGTGGAACAGGCCCGGCAGATGGGCGCCGGCCGCGCTCGTGCGGAAGCCGACGAGCACCTCGACGCGCTCGCCGCGGGCCAGCTCCAGCGCGCGCAGCGTGTGCAGGGCGAAGTCGCCGTCCCAGTCGACGTGCGTGGGCCAGGCCAGGCGCAGGAGGGCGGCCGCCAGGGTGATCGTCGTCACCGCCGCCAGGAGCGTGACCCGCGCCCGGGCCGCACCGGGCTCGTACGCGCCGCTGGCCATGGGCAGGGATTGTACTCGCCGCCGTCGCCGCGGCGCGGCCGGGGTCAGGGCGCCGGATGCGTCGGCGCGCGCGGGCGCGAGGCCGCCCGCCGCGTGCGCGCCCCGCCCTCGCGCTTGCAGCGCGGGCACACGCCGAAGATCTGGTGCGTGTGGGAGACCATCTCGAAGCCGTGCTCGCGCGCGACCTTCTCCTGGAGCGTCTCGATCTCGTCGTTGTGGAACTCGACGATCCGGCTGCAGGAGACGCAGATCAGGTGGTCGTGGTGGGCGTGGTTGCCGGCGCGCTCGTAGAGCTTGTGCCCGCGCTCGAAGTCGTGCTCGTCGAGGAGGCCGGCCTGCACGAGCAGGGCCAGCGTCCGGTAGACGGTCGCCTTGGAGATCCCCTGCGTTTCGGCCCGCAGGCTCTCGAACAGCTCCTCGGCCGAGAAGTGCTTGCGGATCGTCAGCACGCGCTCGAGGATCGCCCCGCGCTGGCTGGTGAGCTTCAGCCCCTGCGTCCTGAGGAAGCGCTGGAAGGTGTCCGCCTCGTCGCCGCCGTTCACGGCCGAGAGGGTACGCGATCCCCGGCGAAGTCGCAAATCACGCCCCGACGGGCGGCTGCGGCGGCTGCGGCGGCGAGGCCGGCGCCGGGGCGGGCTCGGGCGCCGGAGCGGGGGCGGGCTCGGGCGGCTCGGGCGGCTCGTGCGACGGTGGCCCGGGCTCCTCCGCCAGGGCGCGGATCTCGGGCAAGACGAGCTCGGTGAACAGGATCTTGGCGATGCACGCGATCGGCACGGCGAGCAGGACGCCGAAGAAGCCGAGCAGCTTGCCGAACACGAACAGCGAGAGGATCAGCGTCAGCGGGCTCAGCCCGACCTCGCGGCCGAGGATCACGGGCTGCACGACGGCCTCGACCCCCTCGGCGGCGAGGAAGGCGGCCAGCACCCACACGACGCGCAGGGCCCAGCCCTCGGGACCCTCCCAGGAGAGGACGACCGCCAGCGGGACGCCGCACAGGGGGCCGAGGAGCGGCACGACCGAGAGCAGCCCGGCGCCCATGCCGATGAAGAACGCGAAGGGCACGCCGGCGATCCACAGGCCGATCCACGTGACCGCGCCCTTGGTCAGGGCGAGCATGAGCTTGCCGCGGAAGAAGGCGGCCACCTGCCGGTCGATCTTGCGCGACAGGTCGACGATCCGCCCCCGGTAGGCGCCCGGCAGGTGGTCGCGCAGGGCGTCGCGCAGCGACGAGAACGACTGCAGGAGGAAGAAGGTGTACAGCGGGACGAGGAGCACGTAGCCGAAGAAGGTCCCCAGCTCGGCGAGCGAGCGGCGCAGCCCCGCGGTCATCTCGACGCCGGCGCCGAGCACGGCCGCGGCCTGGGTCTGGTAGGCGCGGGCGAGCTGCGCCAGCTCCTGGCGCGAGAGGCGCGCGCCCAGGTGCTCGGACGCGTAGGCGGCGATCTGCTCGGCGAGGCCGATCCTGCGCTTGCCGTCGCCGTCCTCGTCGAAGAAGGCGTGCTGCTCGTCGAGCTTGACCAGCTCGTAGCCGCGGGCGATCCGCTCGCGGTCGGCCGGGGCGAGCGTCGGGTCGTGCAGGTCGATCACCCGCTCGCCGGCGATCACGCGCCGGAGGTCGTCGAGGTGGTCGGCCGCCTTGACCGCGGCGAACACCAGCGCGCCGGCCGTGACGGCGAACACCAGCCCGAAGAGGCCCAGCACGGCCGTGTTGCGCGACCAGCCGCGCCGCTCGAGCGCCTCGACCAGCGGGTTGAGGACGTAGGCCAGGAGCAGGCCGATCAGGAGCGGGTTGGTGACGTCGCTGAGGTGGAACCCGAGCCCCAGCAGCGCCAGGACGAACACGACCACGAGCGCCCAGCGGACGAGGCGCCGGGGGCGCTGCTCGGCCCGGGCCGCGCTCGCCGTGGGCTCGACGCCGTCGGGCGTCGTCA
This sequence comes from Planctomycetota bacterium, assembly GCA_019636275.1. Lineage (GTDB taxonomy): Bacteria > Planctomycetota > J058 > J058 > J058 > JAMLIC01. The sequence goes on from JAHBXY010000218.1 coordinate 2,805, forward strand.
CGGCGCGTTGGAGGCCCGCGCCGCGCTGGGCAGGTCACGGGCCGAGACGCGGTAGGGCGGGATCAGCTGCTTCGGGTCCTGCTCGGCCATGAGCCGCTGGGGGGCGAAGACCTCCTCGATGTCGAACACCGCGTCGAAGTCCTCGCGCTTGTCCTGGTCGGTCTTGCCCATGAGCTCGCGGTCCACGAGGTTGAAGACCATCTCGCCCACGTCCTGCGTGCGGCGGATGCCCCAGTGCTGGAAGACCATGAGCGCGAGCGGGCCGAACTGCTCGACCGCCAGCTTGCGCACGCCCTCGAGCAGCTCCGGCCCCGAGACGTGGCGCTTCTCGCCCACGAGCCGCTGGGCCATGTCCAGCGCCTGGTAGAGGAACAGGTAGGCCTCGAGCGGGTAGCGGCGCCGCTCGCGGACGAGCTTGCGCAGCTCGTCGATCATGCTCCGGTCATCCCCCACGTCGCCCTCCGACGGTGCGTGCCGCACCGGGTGTGTCCTGTCTCGGCCCGCGCGGCGCCAGCGCCCCGCCCACGTCGAGGATCGCCCCCTCGAGCACGAGCGCCGGGTTGACGCTCTGCTCGAGCTCCTCCTCGAGGCGGACCAGGTGGTCGAGCGCGTCCTCGAGCTGCCCCGGGCGCGTCGCCGCCAGGCGCTGGAGGAGCGCCGCCGGGGCGCCCGAGAGGCGGCGCGGCGCGGCGCCGGCGCGGGCGACGAGCGCGTCGCGCAGGGTGCGCCCGACCGCGCGCAGGAGCGCGCCCAGGCGCGCGCGCTTGACGCTCGCCTCGACGCCCGCCTCGCCCTTGGTGATCCCGAGCGCCGGGCCGAGCCGGTCGGCAGTGCCGAGCGGGTCGGCGTAGGCCGCGCCGCTGGCCAGGGCCTCGACGGCCTCGCCGGCCAGGCGCGCCAGCGCCAGCGCCTCGTCCGACAGGGCCCGCCCCGGGCTGCCGGCGCTCCAGCGCGCGCGCTCGGCCGCCTCGTCGCCCGCGACGCCGGCGCGCCCGAGGACCGCGAGGACCTCGTCGGGCGAGAGCTCGCCCAGGCGCACGACGCGGCAGCGCGAGACGACGGTCGGCAGGAGCTCGTCCTCGCGCGCGGCGACGAGGACGATCACGCTGCGCGCCGGCGGCTCCTCGAGCCCCTTGAGCAGGGCGTTCTGCGCCTCCTCGGTCATCGCGCCGGCCGGCGCGACCACGAGCACGCGCACGCCGCCCTCGACCGGGGCGAGGGCCATGTCCTCGAGGAGCGCCTGGACCTGCGCGATCCCGATCGACTGCCCGTCCGGCGCCACGACCACGTAGTCGCCGGCCGTGCCGCGCTCGATCCGACCGCACGGCCCGCAGCGCCCGCAGGGGAGCGGGTCGCCCTCGCCGCCCCGGCAGTTGAGCGCCTTGGCCAGCTCGCGCGCCAGCGTCCGGCGCCCCGTGCCCTCGGGCCCGCACAGGAGCAGCGATCCCGCCAGGCGGCCGGTCGCCAGCGCCTGCCCGAGGGCCGCTTTGGCGGCGTCGTGGCCGATGATCCGCGGGAAGGCGCTGCGCACGCGGGCGATTCTACCAGGGCGCCCGAGGACGGGCCGACGGCGGCGATGAGGCGCGGAAGGCGCACCCTCTCGCTTGCGGGAGCGAGGGGCCGAGGTGGTCGGAGGAGCCGCCCGCTCGATCAGAGATCGGCCCCGGAGGCGCGCGGAGAAGGGGCCCGGGAGGAGCACGACCTCCTCCCATGATCCTCCTCCGCGTCCTCCGAGGTGAGTGGCATCACAGCCAGGCGTCGAGGCCGTCGTCGTCGGGCGCGGGGGGCGGCGGCGCGTCGACGAGGGCGCGCAGGTCGTCGTCTACGTCGTCGGCGTCCTCGTCATCTGCGTCGTCTGCGTCGAGCCCCAGCGCCAGGGCCTGCGCCAGGTCCTCGGGCTCGGGGTCGTCGGCGACGAGGTCGTCGAGCGTGATCGGCGGCTCGGGCCGCGTCGCCTCGCCGACGGGGCACGGCGCGGGCGCCTGGCACGACCCTGGGGGCTGCGCCACGGCCACCCCGCCGCCCAGGCCCGCCAGCAGCAGCGCAGCGGCCGACACCCCGAGCGCGACGAGGAAGGGGGTCGCCTCGCGCATGCGTCACTCCTCCGGGGCCACCGGCGGCCCCCGACCCCCCTCCCGCGCACTCGCGCCCGGAGGACCCGGGCAACGGCCATGCCGCGGGGCCGCGCCCGGGGCGCAGGGCTGACCGGCCGCGCGGCGCCGCCGCGCGGGTCGCGCGCGTCCCCCCGCGCGCCGGCGGCTTCCCGCGCGTCGCCCCGGCGGGGGGGTGCGGGCTTGCCGGACCCCTGGCGCCCGGCTTGCTCGCCGTCAGGGCATGGAGAGGGTGGAGCTGACCCGCGAGACCGGGCCCGGGGCGGCGCTGTCGCTGGGGCTCGTCGCAGGCGCCGTGCTGCTCGCGGCGGAGATCGTGGCCGCCCTGCTGGCGGGGCTCTCGCCGCGGCTCCCGCTGCGGGTCGCGGCCAGCCTGGTCATGGGCAGCGCCGCGATCGAGGGCCCGCCCGCCTTCGGCGTCATGGTCCTGGGGACGCTCCTGCATCTGGCGCTGGCCGCGCTCTACGGGTGGATCTACGGCGCGATCCACCGCGTGGCCTCACCGGCCGCGCAGCGCAGCTTCGGGCTCCAGGCGCTCGGCGGCGCGACCTTCGGCCTGGCGCTGTGGGTCGTCAACGTGCAGATCGTCGCGCGCGGCCTCTACCCCTGGGTCCTCGAGCGCGACCCCTGGGTCCAGGCCCTCCTGCACGTGGCCGCCTTCGGCGTCCCGCTCGGGCTCCTCTTCGCCGGCGCGGCCAGTCGCCCGCTCTCGGGCCGCCCTGTCAGCCAGCGCCCCGCAGGCCAGCGACGCGTCGACACGCTCCGTCGTCCGTGATCGGCCAGCCCACCAGGGCTGTCCGGGGACGAACCGTTGCGTCTCGCGTTGGTGCCGCAAGCATGGCAGATCCGACTCACGCATTGCCGTGCCAATGGTTACGCCGAGGCACGGCGGGTGCAAATGGGGCCCGCGGAGGTCCCCGTGCGCGCTCCCCTGCTCGTCTGTGCCAGCCTGGCCCTGATCGCCACCCCCTCGCTGGCCCAGCCCGGCGGGATCGTCGGGGTCATCGAGGACCAGTTCGACCGCTCGGTCCTGAACGCCGGGCGCCGCGTCGTGCGCGACGGCCGCCTGGACGCCGCCGACGTCGACGCGCTCGTCGAGTCGGCCGGCGCGCGGGTGAACGCGCGCGAGGGGCGGACGATCCTGGCCGTCGTCGAGGGCAAGGCCCCGGGCCTGCCCGCCTACGAGGTCACCGACGAAGCGAAGGCGCGCCTGGTCGACCTGGCCGTCGTCCTCGACCTCCAGCCCGCCAGCCGCTCGGCGGTCGAGGCCGGCGAGACCTACGCCGGCACGGCCGCGCCGGCGACCGTGCGCGAGGTGCTCGCCCGGGCGCGCCTCAACGGGGCGGTGGCCTACGACGTGTCGGAGACGAACTCGTCGGGCGAGGGGGTCTACAGCGACTACCCGTCGCTGACGCCGGCGACCGAGAACATGCGCTTCGCCTGGACCGAAGTCACGCCGGCGGCGCTCGAGGCCGACATGCAGGACACGACGCGGCGCCTGCTGATCGCGGGGTCGGAGCGCGTGACGATCGACGGCGACCAGGTCTCGGTCGCGCGCTACCGCGTGGGCGAGCGCGGGACGGGCTCGATCTCGGCCGCCTACGACGAGGCCTTCCACCCGGTGCGCCGCTTCGACGCGATGATGATCGAGCGGCTCGGCTACCCCGACGTCCTCCGCGAGTGGCGCGTCGACGCGATCCGCGAGGCGCGCTCGAGCCGCGGCGACCGCTGGGCGAGCAACTGCGCGATCCTGGCCGACGGCTCGATCCACTGCCTCCCGGCGGTCCGCCGGCACTCGTCGACGCCGGGCCTGATCCTCACCAACCCCGCCCTGGCGCGCGGCCGCCAGATGCTCTGGAACGGCCACCTCACCGCCCGCGAGGGCGTGATCACGAGCGTCGGCACGTCGGGCCGGATCGCCCGCCGCGCGGCCGAGGGCCGCGACGTGTTCGTGAACCCGCTGCCGCTCCTGAAGGCCTGGGGCTTCCAGGTGGCCCCGAACCTCGTCGTCCGCTCCGAGCACGCCACCGCCCGCTACCTGCAGGACGACGAGGCCTGCGTCCTGCGGCAGCTCCCGCAGCAGTAGCGGCCGGCCCGTCGATCACACTACTAAGGTTCGTCCGGCAGGACCCACACGTCGTCGAGGCGACCGGCGGCGGTCTGGCCGCCGAAGACGACCACGCAGCGGCGCACCGGGTCGTGGCCCATGGCGTGCCAGCCGCGCGCGGAGGGCGAGGTCGGGAGGTCGAGCGCCGTCCAGCGGTCGGTGGCGAGGTCCAGGAGCCAGGTGTCCCCCTGGTACCCGCCCGCCCCGACGCCGCCGAAGAGGACGGCCCGCCCGCGGGAGTCGACCGCGAAGCCGGCGCACTCGCGCGCTGGCGGCCGCTCCCCGGCCGACGGTAGCAGCCGCCACGCGCCGCCCGACCAGGCCCACAGGTCGCCCACGAGCCCGCCGCTGTTCCCGCCGAAGAGGACCACCCGGCGCCGCGCCGGGTCGCGCACGATCGCCGCCGCCCAGCGCGCCGAGGGGCGCTCGGGCAGGGCGACCGCCTGCCAGGTGTCGTCGCGCCAGACCCAGTGGTCGTCCTGCGGCATGTAGCGACGGTCCGGCGGACCCGTGACGCGTCCGCCGAACACCATCAGCGCGCCCGCGGTCGGGTCCCACTCGAGCGCCTGCCAGCAGCGCGCCTCCGGCCCCGACAGCAGGGGCCGCTGCGCCCAGCGCTCCCCGTCCCACTCCCAGGTGTCGGGCATGACCCGGTGCGCGCCGTCGAGCAGGCCGCCGTGGAGCACGAGGCGGCGGGCCCCCTCGTCCCAGACCAGGGCGTGTCCGTGACGCGGCGCGGGGCGCTCGTCGGCGGGCAGCGGCGCCCAGGCCGCGCCGTCCCAGGCCCACAGGTCGTCGAAGAGCTGCCGGCCGTTCCAGCCGCCGAAGAGGAGGAGCGCCCCGCGCCCCGGGTCCCAGACGAGGCGCGCGGCCCCATCACGGGCACGGGGGGTCGGCCCCGGGGGCGCGACCTGCTCCCAGCTGCGCACCGCGTCCCACAGCCTGAGCGCGCCGGCGTGGCCGGGCTCGGCGTCGAGGACGGCGCGCAGCGCCTGGCGCCGCTCCGGGCCGTCGAGGCCGCGCGCGCGCCCCCACAGCTCGTCGACGGTCGGCGTCCCTGGGGGCGGCGGCTCGTCGGGCGCGGCGGCGGTCGTACCGGTCGGCGGCGACGGCTCCGGAGGGCGCAGGAGAGCCACGGCGGCGACCACGCCGACGACGATGACGGCGAGGACGGTCAGGGCCGCGCGGAGGCCACGCGCGGACGGCGCCGCCTCGCCGGCCAGGGCGGCGTCCAGGGCGTCGCGGAAGGCGCCCGCGTCGGCCGGGCGGTCCTCGGGCCGCGCGGCCAGCGCGCGCAGGACGAGCGCGTCGAGCGCCGGCGGCGCGCCGGGGCGCACGGCCGACGGCGGCGGCGGCGGCTTGCCCAGGATCTCGGCGTAGCGCACGGCCAGGTGGCCGGAGAAGGGCGGCTTGCCGGCGAGCCCCTCGTAGAGCATGGCCCCGAGCGCGAACACGTCGGTGGCCGTGGAGGCCGGCTTGCCCTTGATCTGCTCGGGCGCCATGTAGGCGGGCGTCCCGACCAGCGCCCCCGTCCTCGTGAGCGAGGAGCGCGCCTCGAGGTCGCGCGCCAGGCCGAAGTCGGTGAGGAGCGGCTGGCCGTCGCGGGCGCGCACGAGGACGTTGTCGGGCTTGAGGTCGCGGTGGATCACGCCGCGCGCGTGAGCCGCCGCCAGGCCGTCGGCGACGCCGCGCAGGAGGCGCACGACCTCGTCGGGCGGCGGCGCCGTCGCGAGGACGTCGCGCAGGGTGCCGCCCTCGACCAGCTCGAGGGCGATCCACAGGAGGCCCTCCTCCTCGCCGGCGTCGAGCACGGGCACGACGTTGGGGTGGACGATCGCCTCGCCGAGCACCCCCTCGCGCTCGAAGCGCCGGCGCTGGCTGGCCGAGGCCTCGGCGCCGGCGCTCAGCGCCTTGACCGCCACCGGCGGGCCACCCGCGCGCGGGCGCGCGCGCACGACCAGGCCGAACGCGCCGCGCCCCAGCTCCGCCTCGACCATGAACGGCCCGATCGTCGACCCGGGGATCCGGTGGCGGCCGAGCGGCCCGGCGGCCAGGGCGCGGGCCAGGGAGAGGGGGGGGCCGGGATGCATGGGGGCGAGTATGGCGCGAGGGTGCGCCCTGCGCACCGCGTGCGGCTGGCGCACCGGCGACGCCGGCCGCCGGGTTCGCTAGGCTCGGCGCCATGAAGACGACCGCGCTCACGTTTGCCCTGCTCCTCGTCGTCGCCGCGCCCGCCCTGGCGCAGGAGGGTCGCTGGGGGGTCCTGGCCCGCAAGGACGGCGTCGGCCAGCCCTACGCGCTCACGGCCGAGGACGCGCTGTGGGCCGCGCGCATGGTCGTGGGCGAGTCGGGCGGCAAGGGCGGCGTCGACGACGCGGCCGTGCTCTGGTGCATGATCAACTCCTACATGCTGCGCCCCGTGCGCGACGCCTACCCGACGCTCAGCGCGTTCGTGCGCGCCTACTGCACGCCGCTCCAGCCGCACCTCAAGGCGCAGGGCGCGATCGACCGCCACCGCCGGCGCGGCACGCCCATGGTCGAGGTCGAGCCCGGCAAGTGGCAGCTCCGGCGCCACGTCGAGCTGCAGGAGCGCCCCTGGGCGGAGCTGCCGGCCAGCGCGCGCGCGCTCGTCGAGCGCGTCTTCCGCGGCGAGCTCCCCTCGCCCTGCGCCAACGCCACCCAGTTCTGCTCGACGGCCACCTACTACCACGACCGCCACGGCCGGCGGCCGAGCGACCAGGAGCACGTCGAGTTCACCGAGGCCTGGGCGCGCGAGAAGGGCTACACGTGGGTGCGCGTCGAGGGCGCCGACCCGCGGAGCAACTGCTTCTTCGTCGAGCGGCGCTTCGCGTCGCTGCCCGAGGGCGTCGTCGTCGTGCAGCCGGCGGGCCGGCGCCGCTAGCTCGCTAACGCCCGCGCGCCGCGCCGCCCCAGCCGGGCGGCGGCGGCCCCTTGCGCGGGTTTGGCGGCGGGCCTGGGCGCGCCGGCGGCGGCGCCGGACGCGCCGGGGCGCGGACGGCGGCCAAGGCCTGCGAGAAGCTCACCTGGAGGCGCTCGCCCTGACCCTTCGGCGCCGCCCCGCCGCGCACGACCTGGCAGCTCCCGCGCGTGAGGCGCAGGATCGCGTCGAGGGCGCGCCGGCCGGTGAGCCCGCCGAAGGCCGCGTGACGCGGGGCGCCGGCGACGACGACGACCCAGCCGCGGCCGGCGTCGCTCTTCACGCGCAGCGTCCCGCTCGCCTTCACCTTCTCCAGGGCGAGCGCCACGTCGGCCGGCGCCGCGCCCACAGAGCGGCGCTCGCCGGCGCGCGCCGGCGCCGAGCGCCGGGCGGCCAGGCCGCCCTCGCCGTAGAACGAGGCCGCCCTGCCGCTCACATGCCCCGTGGCCGCGACCGGGCGCGTCGGGTCGGGGCGGTCGCGCTGGCCCGTCTTGCGCGCGTCGATCGCGCCCTCGACCGGGGTCGCGCGGCGCAGGTAGCCCAGGCGCAGGGCGCCGACCTCGACCTCCTCGCCGCCCTTGAGGGTGCGGACCCCCTTGAGGCGCACGCCGTCGACCTTGATCGGCTCCTGCGCGCCCTCCTCCTTGACCGTGACCTCGTCGTAGTCGTCGGTCCAGAAGAGCGTCGCCACGAGGCCCTGCGACGCGCGCGGCAGGACGAGCTCGTTGCGCGCGTCCTTGCCGAGGCGGAAGGCGCGCCCCGGGACGAGCTCGATCGTGCCCAGGTTCGGCACGCGCAGGTAGTGGAAGAACGCGGAGTCCGCGTCGTCGTCGTCGTCCTCGTCGTCGGGCGCCATGTCGCCGCCGCACTGCCGGCACCGGGTGGCGGTGTCGTCGTTGCGGTCGAAGAGGCACAGCCGGCACATGCGCATGAGAGGCGACCTCCGCGGGCCCTCGACGGCGCCGAAGGTATCACGCCCGGGTCGACGGCGCGGCGCTCGCCCGCTCGCGGACGGGGCCCGCGCCGCAGCCGAAGATCGCGCAGCCGCCGCCCTCGGACCAGCAGTCGGCGTGGTGCGGCGTGCGGCAGCCGGGGCACGGCGTGGCCTCCTCGTCGCCGAGGCCGTCGTGGCAGAAAGGGCAGCGCCGGGCGGCGGCCTCCACCTCGCGCACGCGGCCGGTGAGCGCGGTCAGGTCCTCGAGGCCCTCCGCCAGCGAGGCCAGGGTGTCGACGACCAGGAGGAGGCCCTCCGTGTCGGTGCCGAGCGTCTGCGTGTAGAGCCAGCCGTTGCGCAGCTCGACCTCGGTCCCGCCGAGCGCGGCGGCGGCCTCGAGGGCGGCTCGCACGCGCCGCTCGAGCGTCGAGGCGCGCTCGAGCGCCCCGGCCAGCCGTTCCGCCGCCTCGCCCTGGAGCGCCAGCGAGGAGACGTGCTGCACGTTGCGGCGGAGGTGCGCCAGGAGCCAGGTGTCGAGCCCGCGGGCGGAGATCGTCAGCGGGCCGAGGGTCGGCGGCGCCGCGACGCACACCTTGGTCCAGCGGCCGGGCTCGACCACGACCTCGCGCCCGCGCCAGGCGGCGAGCACGCGCTTCACGAGCCGCAGGGCGCCGCGCTGCAGGCGAGGCCGCTCGAGCCGCCGCGCGAGGCCGATGAGCCGGCCGTTGTCCCGGTAGAGCGGGAAGACGAGGAGGACGAAGGCGGCCACGGCCAGGAGCAAGGCCAGGACGACCTCGACCGGCAGCGGGGGGGTGGGCGAGCCCACCGCGCTCAGCCCTCGAGCGCCGCGGCCAGCGCGCGCAGGACGCCCTCGGTCGTGGGCCGGTCGGCCGTCGCGGCGACCTCGAGCCCGAGCGCCTTCACGGCCTCGGCGGTCGTCGGGCCGATCGCCACGACGCGGGCGCGCAGGCCGG
>JAHBXY010000219.1 GCA_019636275.1 Planctomycetota bacterium
CGCCGCAGGCGGAGCAGGCGCCCGTCCAGCAGACGGCGTGGACACGTCCCAGGCAGCCCGCGCACAGGAGGACAGCGCCCGGTCCGGCGGCCTCTCCGCAGGCGAGGCAGGGCAGGTCGGCGGGTCGGCGCATGGCGTCCTCCGCCCCGAGGGACGCCCGCGCGGGCGCCGAGTTCAGTGGTATCGTGGCGCGCCCGGAGCGCCCCATGAAGTTCGACACGCTCGTGCACAAGGTCGCCAACCAGAAGGGCTGGACCCTCCTCTACGTGAAGGAGGACGACAGCTACCGGCTGCAGCTCGCCACGACGGGCGACCGCCGGCAGGACGTGTTCATCACCTTCCGCCAGGACGACGTGCAGGTGTGGGTGGCGACGATCTGGAGCGTCGTGGCCGAGGTCGACGACTTCAACCTCTCCGACCCGCTCGAGCTGCTCCGCTTCAACTGGCGGCACATCTGGGGCCACCTGGCCCTGCGCGGTCGCGAGGTCGTCCTGGTCCACAACCAGATCACGTCCGAGACCGACTGGATCGAGCTGGCCCGCGTCGTCGAGGCGATCGCCCACGCCTCCGACGGGATCGAGGCCATGATCTACGGCGACCAGGACACGAACTAGACGGCTGCGGCCGCGGATGCCGGGCGGGGTCGCGCGCGCGCGGCCGATAGGATCCGGCGATCGATATCAGCCGCGCGCGCGCGACCTCGCCTCGGCCTCCGCGGCCTCGCCTCGCTGGTGGCTGCGTTCCCCCCGTGGCCGAGCGCAGGCGGCGGTATTGCACGGGCTCGGAGCCGACCGGGCCCAAGGAGGAGCGGGCCGCTCGCTCGCCAGCTCGCCATCATCAGCTCGCCATCAGCGACGAGGTACGCCCTCGGAGAGGTCGCACGCCCTCGGCCAAGGCGGGCGCGTCCACGAGGGCATGGGACCCACGAGAACGGCTCAGTACGACGGCGGCCTCAGTACGGGCGGTCCTGCTTGTCGTCGAGCCGCAGGTGGCGCTCGCGGGCCAGCTCGGCGCGCAGGCGGTCGATCGTGCGCTGCTGCTCGAGGAGCTCGATGCGCGCCTCCTTGATCCGGCCGCGCTGGTCCTTGTTCTTCTTGTAGAGCATGAAGGCCGCGGCGCCGCCGCCGAGCGCCAGGACCCAGGGCTTGGTGAGCAGCAGGATCGGGTTCATGGGAAGACGGCCTCCAGGGGTTCAGCTTAGACGCGTCGCAGGCTCCGAAGCAAACGCCGGGGCGGGCTGGGGCACGGATCGCAAGTCCTGACGCGGCGGGGACCCTGGGACGCAAGGCGTCAAGCCGACCTGCAGGGCTGCGGACTTTGGCGGCAGGTGCTGCGGTTCCGTGCGCCTCGCCGGGGATCCCGGCCATCCCGGGCGTGCGGATGATCGCCCGATGGCATGCTACACCCTTGGCCTCGTGCGCTGCCCCTTCTGCAAGGACGCCAAGGCCGACTCCCGCGTGATCGACAGCCGGGAGTCCGGCGGCGGGTTCGTGATCCGGCGCCGCCGCGAGTGCCTGGCGTGTCAGCGGCGCTACACCACCTACGAGCGGGTCGAGGAAGCGCCGCTCAAGGTGATCAAGAAGGACGGCCGCCGCGAGCCGTTCGACCGGCAGAAGATCGTCGCCAGCCTCGCCGGCTGCTGCCAGAAGCGGCCGGTGAGCGAGGAGGAGATCCAGCTCCTCGCCGACGAGCTCGAGCGCGAGGTGCGCGAGGTGCACGACCGCGAGGTGCCGTCGAGCTTCGTGGGCGAGCTGATCATGAAGCGGCTGCGGCAGCTCGACCCGGTGGCCTACGTGCGCTACGCATCGGTCTACCGCGAGTTCCGCGAGCCGCAGGACTTCCTCGAGGAGCTCCGGCCCCTGCTCGAGCCGGAGCCGCCGCAGGCGACCTGACATGGCCGCCCGCTGGGTGAAGAAGCGAGACGGGCGGATCGAGCCCTACGACGAGGCGCGCATCGTGCGCGCCGTGCTGCGCGCCGGCCGCCGCTACGGCACGGCCGAGGAGCTCGAGCGCCTGGCGCGGGAGATCGCCCGCGCCGTGACCCTGTTCCTCGGCCGACGCCCCGAGCGCGCGCCCGAGACGGCGGCGGTCGCGCAGGCCATGGAGGAGGCGCTCGACGAGACCGGCCACGGGCCGATCGCCGCCGCCGCGCGCGACTGGCGCGACTGGCGCCGCCGGCGGCAGGCCGAGGTGCGCGTGCGCGAGGCCACGCCCGGGCCGGCCGACCGGGCGGCGACGCCGGTCGAGGTGCTCTCGCGCACGGGCGCGCGCCCGTGGACCAAGCAGCGGATCGTGCAGGCGCTCACGCAGCAGGCCGAGCTCGAGCGCGAGGCGGCCGAGGACGTGGCCCGCGCCGTCGAGGAGCGCGTGTTCGCCGCCGGCCTGAACCAGATCTCGACCACGCTCCTGCGCGAGCTGATCGACGCCGAGCTGTTCGAGCGCGGCTTCTCGGCCCAGCTCGGGCGGCTCGAGGTCCTGGGCCTGCCCAAGCCCGACCTCGAGGGGCTGGCCTTCATGGGCCAGGGGCGCGCGCCGCTGGGCCTCGAGGACAAGGTCGTCCGCGCCGCGCTCGAGCGCTACGCGCTCGACGACCTGATCGCGGGCAAGGGCGCGCAGGCGCACCTGCGCGGCGACCTGCACCTCCTCGGCCTCGGCCGCCCGTTCCGCCGCGCCGCCGGGGCCGTCGACGCGGCGGCGCTCTGCGGCGGCGAGGCGCCCGCCCGCACGCCGCTCGAGGCCGTGCGCCGCGTGATCGGCGTCCTGCGCCGCGCCGCCACCTCGCACGAGCTCATGTTCGGCGTCGTCGGGCTCGAGGCGGCCCTGGCGGGGCTCGGCGCGCCCGACGACGACGTGGCCCTGGCGCTCGAGGTGCTCCTCGACGCCGTGGCCTCGCCCTGCCCCGACGACCTGCCGCCCTCGCCCGAGGCGACGCTCGTCGTCGAGGCCGGCGACGCCGGCACGCCGGCGCGGCGCGTCGTCGAGCGCTTCGGCGAGGTCCTGCAGCGCCGCGGCCCCGAGGGCGCGGGCGTGCGCCTCGTCGTGCGCGCGCGCGGCGGCGAGGTGGGCCTCGAGGGGCTCCTGCGCGAGCTGACGCGCGCCGCCGCGGCCGGGGCGGCGATCGACCTGGCGCTCGGGGAGGGCGAGGGCGTGGCCTCGCGGGGCATGCTCCCCGACGTCACGGTCGTGCAGGTCGCGCTCCTGAACCTCGCCGGACTGGCGCTCGCCGCCGGGCGCGGCGAGCGCGGGCGCCTGTCGGCCGGGATCGAGCGGGCGGCCGCCGCGCTCGCCGACGCCTTCCACCTGCGCCGCCGCCACGCCCTGGCCCAGGGGGCGCGCCCGGCGCTCGGCGCGCTCTTCGGCGCCGAGCAGGGCGCCGACGCCGGCGCGGACGGGCGCGCCGCCGTCGACGCGCTGGGCGTGGCGGGCCTCGACGACGCGCTCCGCTACCTCACGGGCGAGGGGCCGACCGAGAACCCGCGCGTGGCCGACCTGGCGCACGAGCTCCTTTGCGAGGTGCGCGCCGCCGTGGACGCGGCCGCGGCGCGCCTGGGCCTCGGGCGGATCCACGTCGAGGACGTGCCCGAGCGCGACGCCGGGATCCGCCTGGCCGCCCTCGACGTCGACCGCTTCCCCGAGGCGCGCGAGCTCCTGGGCGAGGCGTCGGGCTGGGCCACCGGCGCCACGTTCGACGAGGCGCTGGCCGACGTGCGCCTGCGCCTGCGCCTGGCGCGCAAGCGCGGCGGCCTGCTCGTCGTCACGCGCCCCGTCCTGGCCGCGGCGGCCGAGCCGGACCTGCTGGCGGCGGCGCTGGTCGAGGCGCTCCTGCGCGCCGGCACGGGGCGGATCGACAAGGGCGAGGGCGCCTGACCGCCGCGCGCGTCGCCCTCCTGGCGCTCGTCGTGCTCGTCGGCTGCCGCACGTCGTGGCAGCAGCGGGTCGAGTCGGTCCGCGCGCTCCGGGGCGTGCGCGTCGAGGGCGAGAAGCTGGCCGAGTTCCTCGAGCCGCGCATGCTCCTGCTCCTCTCGTCCGCCCGGTCCCTCGCCGACTCGCCGGCGACCAAGGCCTGCGCCGCGATGCTCACGAGCGACGGCTACGGCCTCACGGCCGCCCACGCGGTCGCGCGCCCCGCCCGCGCCACGCGCACGGCCGGCGCCGCGGCGCCGGAGGGCGGCGACGTGCGCGTGGTGTGGCGCGGCGACGTCGACGACGGCTGCGACCTGGCGCTGATCCACGTGGCCGGCCTCACGCCCGGGCCCGGCTTCGCGCTCGCCCGGCCCGACGCCGCGGCCGTGGGCACGCGCGCCGTCCTCGGCGGCTACCCCGGCGGCGCCGTGCGGATCGCCCTCTCGGGCGGCGAGGTCACGGGCGTGGCGGCGCGGGCCGGCGAGCCCGGCTGGGTCACGCTCGAGCACTCGGCCGCCGGCCAGGAGGGCGACAGCGGCGGCCCCGTGATCGACGCGCAGGGGCGGCTCCTCGGCGTCACGAGCGGCGGCTACTGGTCGCCCGTCGGCGGCTGGCGCGGCGTGGCCCACCTGCCCGACCCCGTGTGGCTGGCGCGGACGATCGAGGCCGACCGCCGCGCGCGCCGCTGATCAGGCGAGCCACAGGTCGGCCGGCCAGATGCGGTGGACGGCCTCGCCCGGCTCGCTCGCGCGCACGTAGGCCTCCCAGCCGGCGAGCAGCCGCTCGGGGCCGATCGCCAGGAGCACGCCCTCGTGGGCTGCGCGGCCGCCCTCGGGCGCGCCGAGGCCCACGAGCACGCGCCGCAGGGCCGGCAGGCGCCGCGCGCCGACCTCCGCCCAGGCGCCCTCGGCCCGGGCCAGCGCCAGGAGCGCCTCGCGCTGCGCGCGCACGACCTCGGGGGTCAGGCCGTCGACGAGGTCGGCGGCCATGCCGCGGGCGCGCGCCTCGACGCGGTCGGTCACGCGCGTGCCCGAGACGAGCTGCGCCAGGGCGTACTCGAGCAGCCAGGGGTCCTCGTGGCGGGCCGGGTCGCGGGCGAGGTCGACCACGAAGCGCATGGTCTGCGCCAGGTCCGGGCAGCGCTCGGCGTAGTAGGAGGCGCGCCCCCACAGCGGCGCCGCGCGCAGCCCGTTGCTGTAGGCCAGGCCGGCCGCCCAGGTGTTCATGAAGAAGGCGTGCGGGCCGCCGCCGGCGTCGAGCGAGGCGGCGAGCAGGTCGAGGAGGTCGTCGCGCCGGGCGCTCGCCCGGCCGCCGAGCGCCGCGCCGTGGACGAGGACGCCGGTCGAGCCGGTCTCGTGGACGAGCCCCCACAGGGCCGGCGCGGCCGGGCCGCCGCGGGCGCGCACGCGCGCGGCGACGACGCCCTCGGCCCGGCGCGCGGCCGCGCGCGGCGGCGCCGCGGCCCCAGGCTCGTCGACAGGCGCTTCGTCGGCCGCCTCACCGGCCTGGGCGCGCAGGCGCGCCAGGAGGGCCTCGACGTCGGGGAGCACGGCGTCGACCGTCGCCCGCCGCCCGGTGAGGACCAGCCGCGCGCCGGCCGTCCGGACGACCTTCGCCGCCAGCGCGCGCGCCCGCGCGAGCGCGTCGGCCCGGCGCGGCGGCGAGCGCGTCGGCCGCCAGGCGCGCCGCCTCGACCAGGTCCGCCGCCGCGCTCGCCGGCGGCACGTCGCGGCGGAGCGCCGCCAGCCCTCGACCAGCGGCGCCCCAGCGCGCCGCCCAGGCGCTGGCCTCGTCGCCGATGAGCCCCTCGCCCAGCGCCTCGACCAGCCCGCCGAGCGCGTCGTCGGCGCGCAGGGCCTCGGGCCAGGCGCCGTCGCGCAGGCCGCGGCCGAGCGGCTCGAGGGCGTCGGGGCCGCGCACGCCGAGCGCGGCGTCGAGGAGGCCGAGCAGCGCCGCCGTGCGCTCCGCGTCGGCGTCGCCGGGCGCGTCCTCGAGCAGCCAGCGCAGCCGGAAGAGGTGGTGCAGCTTCGTGTGCGTCGACGCGGCGCTGAGGAACAGCGGGTCGTCCTGGAAGCGCAGCGCCCAGGCGGGGTTCCGCACCCAGCCCTCCTCCGAGCCGCCCAGCGCGGCCCGGAGCCCCTTGGCGGCCTGGTCGACGAGGTCGCGCAGGCGCGGCAGGTTCTCCGCCTCCAGGTCCGGCTCGAGCAGGCTGCGCGCCAGCCAGCCGACCGCCAGCCGCGCCTCGTCCTCGTCGGTGCCCGAGGCCAGGGCCACGAGCTCCAGCCGCCCCGCCTCGGGCTGGAGGTCGTAGAACACGGCCAGGTCGGCGATCTCGCGCTCCTGGCGCTCGCGCACCTCGTCGTAGGCCAGCCGCTCGCCCGTCGCCGGGTCGAGGAGGCCGGCCGACGTGAGCAGCGCCGGCAGGAGCGGCAGGAGCGGCAGGTCGTCTTGCTCGACGGGCGCGAGCGAGAACGCGAGCACGACCTCGGCCCCGCTCATCTCCTCGACGCTGGCTCGCAGCGCCGGCACGCCGGCGACCACCTCGCGCGACCAGGGCAGGTCGTCGTCGAGCGTGCGCGGGACGTCGGGCACGAGCGCCGGGCGCGGCGCCGCCGCCTGCAGGCGCTCGAGCGCCGCCGTGGCCTCGTCCTGGACGGCCCGCTCGGCGGCGAGGGCCAGGGGCAGCGACGCGGCGCCCGTGCGCGCGACGAGGGCGGCCTCGGCCGCGCGCAGGCGCTCCTCGCGGGCGCGCGCGCGGCGCTCGACCTCGGCCGGGCTGGGCACCGAGACGCCGACGATCGGCGCCGCCCCGAGCGCCAGGTCGTCCACGACCCGCGCCCAGGGGTTGTCGCCCCCGTCGAGGCGCGCGCGCGAGGCGGCCACGGGCGCCTCGAGCAGGAGCGAGCGGGCGGCGCCGCCCTGGCGGTCGACGAGGCGCAGGTGGTCGAGCCACCAGCCGCCGCCGGCGCCGCGCGCGCCGAACTGCGGCGGCATGGAGAGCCGCCGCTTGAGCCCGCGCCCCAGGTCGATCAGGCGCGTCTCCGCCTTGCGCCCGAAGGCCGCCAGGTCGGCGTGCCCGGCCGGCAGCCCGGCCAGGCGCGCCACCTCGGCGGCGACCGCCGCCTCGACGGCGCGCAGGCGCCGCTCGAGCGCCTCGTCGCCGTCGGTGTGGCCGGCGTAGCCCGTGAGCCCCGCCATGCCGCCCTCGCCCACCTGCGTCACCTCGAGCCCGCCCCACACGCGCGCCGCCGGCACCTCGAGGCGGCGCGTGGCGCGGTCGATCAGCAGGCGGTGCAGGAGCGACGTCTCGCCGTCGGCCAGCGTCTCGAGGAACAGGCGCCGCAGGAGGTGCGCCTCGACGCCGGCGAGCGGCACGAGCGGCCAGGCGAGCAGGGCCAGGCCCGTGTCGCGCGGGTTGGCGTTGGGGTACTCGACGCGGACCAGGTCGCGCCCCGCCTCGGGGCGCGGCGGCGGGACCTCGACGCGCCGCCGCGGCCGATCCGCGTGCTCGGGGACGGCCGCCAGGCGCTCGACGACCGCGTCGAGGCGCGCCAGGAGCGCGGCCGTCGGCACCGCCGGCGGGAGCGAGACGACGAGCCCGACGTTGGGGCTCAGGTGGTAGTGCGCCGCGTGGAAGGCGCGGATCCGCGCGGGCGTCATGGCGCGGATCGCCTCGGGGGCGCCGCCCGAGCGCAGGCCCAGCGGGTGGTCGCGCCCGTGCAGGCGCCGGGCGACCTCGTGGAACACGATCCAGCGCTTCTCGTCGCTGGCGACCATCTCCGTGTAGACGGTCCCCTTCTCCTCGAGCGCCAGGGCGCCGGTCGTCGGGTCGTCGACGACGGCCAGGTGGCACACCTCGCGGCGGATCTCCTCGTCGGTGTAGTCGGGGAAGAGCAGCGCCTCGAGCGTCTGCTCGAGCACGCGGTAGAACGTCTCCGGCCCGGCGGCGCAGGAGAACGAGTAGCACACCTCGGTCGGCGCCGTGTAGGCGGTCGACTCGACGAGCGACATCTCCTCGGTCGCGGCCAGCGCCCGGCCGCGCGCGCCCTTGCCCAGGAGCAGGTGCTCGCCCGTGTGCGCCTCGCCGCCGTCGGACGTGGGCGGCGCGCCGACGTGCACGAAGGCCTGCGGCACCGACGGGACGCGCAGGACGCGCACGACCAGGCCCGTGCCCTCGTGGTGGTAGAGGCCGCCCGCCTCGGCGCCCGCGACGCCGGTGTACGCGCACTCCTGCCGGAAGCCCATGGGCGCCCTCCCGCGCGCGAGTGTAGCCGCGCGCCGTCTATCCTCGGGGGCGGAGGTGGCGCATGCGCCCTGCCCTCGTCGCGCTGGTGGTCGTCCTCGCCTCGCTCCGCGTCGCCGCCGACGCGCGCGACCTCGACGGCGGCCGGCTGCGGGTCGTCTCCTACAACGTCCACGGCTTGCCGTCGTTCATCACGGGCGACGACACGCTCGGGCGGCAGCGGGAGATCGCGCCGCGCCTCGAGCCGTTCGACGTCGTCGGCCTGCAGGAGGACTTCATGGACGACGGGCACCGGCTGCTCACCGGCGCCGCCACGCACCCGACGCGCCTGCGCTTCGCCGACCTCGTCGGCCCGGACCGCTTCTACGGCTCGGGGCTGACGCTCCTGGCCCGCGCGCCTGTCGTCCTGCGCCGCCACGAGCACTTCGAGGCCTTCCACGGCCGCCTCGACGCCGGCAGCGACGGGCTGGCGTCGAAGGGCTTCCAGCTCGTGCGCCTGCGGCTGGCGCCGGGGGTCGAGCTCGACGTCTACAACACGCACATGGACGCCGGCGGCGCGGCGGGCGACCAGGCCGCGCGCGCCGAGCAGGCGGCGCAGGTCGCGCGCTGCATGCGCGACGTCTCGGGCGACCGGGCGATCCTGCTCCTCGGCGACACGAACCTGTCCGCCGGCCGCGGCCGCGACCCCGAGACGCTGGCCGGCTGGCTGGCCGCGACGGGCCTCCGCTGCGCCTGCCTGGCCGCCCGCGAGGCCTGCTGCGGCCGGATCGACCGCGTGCTCTGGCGCAGCGGCCTCGGGGTGGAGCTGGAGGTCGTCCGCTGGGGCGTGGCGCCCGGCTTCACCGACGCGCGCGGTCGCCCGCTCTCCGACCACGAGCCGATCGAGGCCGAGCTGCGCTGGCGGCGCGCGCCGCTGTGATCAGAGCTTCTGGCAGATCTCGAAGAGCGGCAGGAACAGCGCCCACACGCCGACCGCCACGCCGACGACCCACGCGGCGACCGCGCCGCCGCGCAGGCGCTCGCGCCACGCGCCCTCCGGCGCCAGGGCGGCCGCGTGCAGGAGCGTCACGAGCACGAGCCCCCACGCCCAGCCGCCGCCGCCCACGACGAGCTCCGTCGGTCGCGGCAGGGACACGCCCACCTCGCGGAACATCGACCGGAACGCCGGCAGCACCGTGCCCTCCACGGCGAGGACGCTGGCGCAGGCGCCGAGCCACAGGCCGGCCGCCCAGGCCTGCGACCGCGCCGCCGCGCGCGCCTGGCGCGGCGTGACCCGGACGCGCGCCGGCGCGCGGTCCGCCGGCCGGCCGCACGCCCCGCAGCGGGCCCCGGCCTCCTCGAGGCACTCGGTGTGGTGCCACGCCCGGCAGCCGAGACAGGGCGCGCAGGGGTCGTCCGGCTCGACGCGCCCGTGACAGAAGGGGCAGCGCGGGTGCTCGACGTGCATCGTCAAGGCGCAGGCGTCCACGCCCCTCTCGACCCCGGGCGACGTCCGGCGTCACGCGCCCCTCGTACAATGCCCTGGGCGGTGCCCATGAAGCTGACGCTGGTCGACATGAAGCCCGCGCTCGTGGCCTCCTGGCGGACGGCCTTCGCGGACGTCGAGGGGGTCGAGGTCGTCCTGGGCTCGATCTTCGACGTCGCCTGCGACGCCCTGGTCAGCCCGGCGAACTCGTTCGGGTTCATGGACGGCGGCCTCGACCTGGAGATCTCCGAGCGCCTCGGTTGGCACGTGCAGGAGCGCGTGCAGGCCCGGATCCGCGAGCGGCATCACGGCGAGCTGCTCGTCGGGCAGGCCGAGCTGGTGGCCACCGACGACGCCCGCGTGCCCTGGCTGATCGCCGCGCCGACCATGCGCGTGCCCATGGTGCTCGGGTCGAGCGTGAACGCCTACCTGGCCATGCGGGCGCTCTTGCTGCTCGTCACGCGCGGCCGCCTCGACGACGGGCGGCCCGTGGCCGAGGTCGTGCGCTCGATCGCCTGCCCGGGCCTCGGCACGGGCATCGGCCGCATGCCGTCGGGGATCTGCGCCCGCCAGATGCGGGCGGCGGCGGGCGAGGTGCTCCTGGGCGAGGGCCGCTTTCCCGGCCGGCTGGGCGAGGCGATGTCCCGCCACGACGAGCTGTCGCACTGACCTGCGCAGGAGGCGGCGGCCGTCCGCAGCGAGGCTCGGGCCGAGCGCCAGCGCGCCCAGGCGCAGGATCACCCTCAGCGCGCCGAGGCCGAGGGCGCTCACGACGAACACGAACAGCGCCACGCCGAAGTAGTCCCACAGGGCGCGCGAGGGCTCTCCCAGGCCGTCCAGCCCCCAGGCGAACAGGCCCGCGGCGGCGCCCGTGCTCAGGTAGAGCGCGACGAGCCCCGCGAGCGCGCGCTGCCACGCCGGAGCGGCGCGCGGGCTCGGCGGTCCCGAGAGCCCGCGCCCTCCGCGGCAGGTGGCGCAGCGGCCCAGGTCGTCCCAGCAGCGTGCGTGGTGGGCGGCGAGGCAGCCGCGGCAGACCGTGAGGTCGTCGTCCGCGTCCAGGCCGTCATGGCACCAGGGGCAGCGCAGGGGGTGCATTCGGGTCCCTCCGGCCCGGCGGTGGGCACCTCCCGTGCCACGCGGAAGCCTCGCTCGCCGGGCGTTCGAGGCTGACCGTTGGCAGGTTGCAAGGGCGCCCTGCCGCCGCGTCGGGCATGATGCCGTCGTGAGCGACGACCGCCTGCGGGACCTGGAGCGGCGCCAGCACGCCGCGGGCGCGCCGGAGGACGACGCGCGGCTGCTGCTCGAGCGCGTGCGCGCCGGCCTCCTCGCGCACGACGACCTGGACCTCGCCGCCCGGCTGGGGCACCCGGCCGCGTGCGCCGCGCTCGGGCGTCGTGCCGACGACCTCCCCGCGCTCTGCGCGGCCTTGGCGGCGCGGGACGACCTGCGCGCAGGGGCGGCGCTGGCCATCGCGGAGTTGGCCCTGCCGGCGTGGACGTGGCCGCGCCCGCCGCAGGGGCCCGTGGGCGGCGAGTGGGTGCGCGACGCCGTGACCACCCTCCGGGCCGCGCGGGCACGGCCCGGGCCCGGGGCCGGTGAGGCCGGGCTCGAGGCGGCGGGCCTCGCCCGCGACGCGGCGGTCGAGGTCCAGCTCCTGGAGCCGTGGCGCGCGCTGGCGGCGCGCGTCATCGGCTTCGCCGCCGAGGGGCTGGCCGAGCCGCGCGCGCTCCTCGAGGCCGCCTGGCTGGCGAGCTCGCTCTACTCGGAGGCGCGCTGCCGCGAGGCGCTGGCGCGCGGGCTCCTGCCCGCGCCGCTCCGTCCGGTGCGCGAAGAGTCGTCGCCGCCCGAGTGGACGGGCGAGGTCGACTGGCTCCGTTCTCGTCTCGCGGCCGGCGCACTGGTCCGCGATCGCGTCGCGCTGGCCTGCGCGCTCGACCACCTCCCCTCGGGCGAGGCGCTCGGCCGCGCGCGGCGCCCGGCGACCGTCGCGGCGTGGCTATCGGCGGTCGCCGCCAGCGGCGGGCTGGCCCGCGAGGTCGCGACGCGCTCGCTCGTGGCGCTCGCCGTCGACCGCCTCGAGCGCGGGGCCGACACGGCCGTCGGGC
>JAHBXY010000022.1 GCA_019636275.1 Planctomycetota bacterium
AGGGGCGCGGCGCAGTCGGGGCAGGGAGACGAGGGGTCGCTCACGTGGGGCTCCTGCCGACGGAGGTCGGGGCGGACGCTGTCACCGGCGGGGCGGCCACCGCCGCCCACGCGCCTTCGCGCGCCTGGTCGAGGACCTCGCGCGAGAAGGCCAGCTCGCCCGCGCGCGAGAACTTGTGCACGCCGAAGAGCGCCCCGGCGACCAGCGCGCGAAGGAGCGCCGGGGGCAGCGGCCGGTAGACGCCCGCCGCGGCGCCGCGGCGGAAGTGGTCGTCGAGCAGCGTCCGCGCCGGCTCCCAGACCGCCAGCGTCTCGGGCGCCACGTAGGGGGCGTGGTTGTGCAGGTCGCAGAAGGCCAGCGCCCGCTCGTTGGCCAGGGCGAAGCTGGTGAAGACCTCCCAGATCGCCTCGAACTGGGCGCGGATGTCGGCCCCGCGCGGCACCTCGCGGGCCAGGCGCCCCGCCAGGCCGCCCTTCACGCGGGCGAGGACCTCGTTGACGAGGCGCTCCTTGCCGTCGAAGTAGAGGTAGACCGTGCCCGTGGCCACGCCGGCGCGCCGGGCGATCTCCGGGATCGTCGTCCCGTGGAAGCCCTTCTCGACGAACAGGTCGAGCGCCGCCGAGAGCAGGCGGGCCTGCTTCTCCGGCACGTCGTCGAACAGACCGGCGGCCGGTGGGGCGAGGGGCGGGGAGGGTCGGGCAGCACACATGCCTACTGAATGAACATTCATTCAGGACGGCGGGCAAGCGCCGACGTGATCTCCTGTGTCGGCAACGACTAACGTCCGCCGGCCAGGACGGTCTCAACCCGATCGGAGCCGCTCGGCGTGCGCCGTCACAGCCGCGACCGGTTGTTGTGATGAGCGAGAACGGTCACCGAGGTGGCACCGAGGACGCCGAGAGGTCTTTCAAGACAAGGCTCTCGCTGCCCTCAGGTGTGTCCTGGGTGACCTCGGTGACCGCCTTCTACTCGTCAGGTCAAGCGGTCAGCGCTCTCAGACCTGCAGGAGCAGGTCGGTCGGGCGCGACAGCAGGTCGCACACGAGCCGCGTGAAGCGGGCCGCGGACGCGCCGTCGATCAGGCGGTGGTCGTAGCTGAGCGACACCGGCATGAGGAGCCGCGCCACGGGGGCGCCGCCGGGGCCGGGGACGAACTGCTCGCGCGCGCGCGAGACGCCGAGGATCGCCACCTCGGGCCAGTTGACGATCGGCGAGAAGCCGGTGCCGCCGATCCCGCCCAGGTTGCTGAGCGTGAAGGTCGCGCCGCGCATATCGTCGAGGCCGAGCTTCCTCGCCCGTGCCCGCTGGGCGAGGTCGTCGAGCTCGCGGGCGAGCTCGGTGGCGCTCTTCCTGTCGACGTCGCGCAGCACCGGCACGAGGAGGCCGTGCTCGGTGTCCACCGCGACGCCCAGGTGGAAGTACTTCTTGTAGACCAGCTCCCCGCGGGCGAGGTCGATGCTCGCGTTGAACGCCGGGTAGCGGCGCAGGGCCACGACGAGCGCCTTGAGGATCAGCGCCGTCATCGTGACCTTCGACTCCGGGTGGGCCGCCTTGAACGCCTTGCGCCCGGCCTCGAGGTCGGTCACGTCGGCGAGGTCGTGCTGCGTGACGGCGGGCACGAGGCTCCAGCTCCGCGCCATGGCCTCGGCGGTCTTCTTGCGGATCCCCGAGAGCGGCTCGCGCGCCACCTCGCCCCACTGCGCGAAGTCGGGCATGGCCGGCTGGCCCGCCGGGCCGCCGACCGCGCCCGCCTGCTGCACCTGCCCGGCGACGTCCTCGAGCGTGATCCGACCGCGCTCGCCCGTGCCGCGGACCTGCGCCAGGTCGATGCCCAGGTGCCGCGCGAGCTTGCGCACGGCCGGCCCGGCCGGGAGCGTGGCCCCCTCGCGCGCGGGCGCCGGAGCCGCCGTCGGCCGCGGCGCCGGCTTCGCCTCGGCGGCAGGCTTCGGCTCTGCCTTCGGCTCGGGGGCCGGCTTCGACTCGGCGGCCGGCTTCGGCCGGGCGGCCTTCGGGGCCGCCCCGTCGCCGCCGTCCGCCTCGAGCGAGAGCAGGAGCTGGCCCTTCTTCACCTCGTCGCCGGCCTTGACGTGGACCTCGGTCACCTTGCCCGCGTGCGGGCACGGCAGCTCGACGGTCGCCTTGTCCAGCTCGATCTCGACGACCGGCTGCTCGGCGCGGATGGTGTCGCCGGCGGCGACGAGGACGTTGACGATCGTCCCCTTGTCGACGCCTTCGCCCAGGTCGGGCACGTGGAACGCGGTGGCGGTGGCAGGCATGGCGGCCTCGTTCAACTGACCAGCGGGTCGGGCTTGTCGGGCGCGAGGCCCAGGGCCGCCAGGGCCCGGGGCAGCTCCTCGCGCGGGAAGCGGCCCTCGTCGGCGAGGGCGCACAGCGTGGCGTAGGCGACGGACTCGGCATCGACCTCGAAGAACCTGCGCAGGCGGGCGCGCGTGTCGCTGCGCCCGAAGCCGTCGGTCCCGAGCACGCGGTAGGCGCCCGGCACCCACTCGCGCACCTGGTCGGCGACGAGGCGCACGTTGTCGCTCGAGGCCACGAACGGCCCGGTGAGCCCGGCCAGCGCCTCCTCGATGAACGCGCGCCGCGGCGCCGCGGTCGGGTTCAGCTGGCGCGCCCGGGCGGCCGCGCGCGCGTCGCGGGCCAGCTCGGTGTAGCTGGTCACGCTCCACACGTCGGCCGTCACGCCCCAGCGCTCCTGCAGGAGCGCCTGGGCGCGCAGGACCTCGTTCATGATCGTCCCGCTGCCGAAGAGCTGCGGCCGGCCGGCGCGCGGCGCGTCGCCCTGGCCCGGGCGCAGCAGGTACAGGCCGCGCACGATCCCCTCGGCGGCGCCCTCGGGCATGGCCGGCTGGGCGTAGTTCTCGTTGAACAGCGTGATGTAGTAGAAGCCCGGCTCGCCGTCGCGGTACATGCGCCGCAGGCCGTCCTGGATGATGACCGTCACCTCGTAGGCGTAGGCCGGGTCGTAGGCGTGGCAGGTCGGGACCGCCGCCGCCAGCAGCAGGCCGTGGCCGTCCTCGTGCTGGAGCCCCTCGCCGTTGAGCGTCGTGCGCCCGGCGGTCGCGCCCATGAGGAAGCCGCGCACGCGCGCGTCGGCGCCCGACCAGATCAGGTCCATGACGCGCTGGAAGCCGAACATGGAGTAGAAGATGAAGAACGGGATCGTGGGCACGCCGTGCGTCGCGTAGGCCGTCCCGGCCGCGATCCACGAGCACAGGCCGCCCGCCTCGGTGATCCCCTCCTGCAGGAGCTGCCCGTCGCGGGCCTCCTTGTAGTACATGACCGTCTTGCGGTCGACCGGCTCGTAGAGCTGCCCCTGCCAGGAGTAGATGCCGAACTGGTTGAAGAGCGCCTCCATGCCGAAGGTGCGCGCCTCGTCGGGGACGATCGGCACGACGAGCTTGCCGAGGCCCTTGTCCTTGAGCAGGTGCGAGAGCAGGCGCACGAACGCCATGGTCGTCGACACCTCGCGCCCCTCGGAGTCGCGGGTGAAGGCGCCCAGGTCGGCGAGCGCGGGCGGCTCGAGGGCGGGGCTGTCGACGACCCGGCGGGGCACTGGGCCGCCCAGCGCCTCGCGGCGCGCCTTGAGGTAGCGCACCTCCTCGCTGTCCTGCCCGGGGTGCAGGTAGCGCATGGGCTCGAGGTTCTCGCGGCTGACGTCGAGGTCGAAGCGCTCGATGAAGTTGGCGATGTCCTCGGTCTTGAGGCTCTTCTGCTGGTGCGCCGTGTTCTTGCCCTCGCCCGTGCCCAGGCCGAAGCCCTTGACGGTGTGGCAGAGGATCACCGTCGGCTCGCCGCGGTGCTCGACCGCCTCCTTGAAGGCGGCGTGGACCTTGAGCGCGTCGTGGCCGCCGCGGCGCAGGCGGGCCAGGAAGGCGTCGTCGAAGCGCGCCCCGAGCGCCTCGAGCTCGGGCGAGCCGGCGAACAGGTGCTGGCGCAGGGCGGCGATCGGCTCGACGCCGAGCTTCTGCAGCTCGCCGTCGACCGTCGCGGCCAGGCGGCGCGCCAGGTGGCCGTCGGGGTCGGCGGCGAACAGCTCGTCCCACTCGCTCGACCACATGACCTTGATGACGTTCCAGCCGGCGCCGCGGAACACGCCCTCGAGCTCGCGCACGATGCTGCCGTTGCCGCGCACCGGGCCGTCGAGCCGCTGCAGGTTGCAGTTGACGATCATCGTCAGGTTGTCGAGCCGCTCCCGCGAGGCGACGGTCAGCGCGCCGAGCGACTCGGGCTCGTCCATCTCGCCGTCGCCGCAGAACAGCCACACGCGCGAGCCGGACGTGTCCCGGAGCCCGCGGTGCTCGAGGTAGCGGTTGAAGCGCGCCTGGTAGATCGCCGAGATCGCCGCCAGGCCCATGGACACGGTCGGGAACTGCCAGAAGCCGGGCATGAGCCAGGGGTGCGGGTACGACGACAGCCCGCCGCCCGGCGCCAGCTCCTGGCGGAAGTGGTCGAGGTCGCGCTCCGACAGGCGCCCCTCGAGGAAGGCGCGGGCGTAGATCCCCGGGCTGGCGTGGCCCTGGAAGAAGATCTGGTCGCCCGTCGACGCGGCGCTCCGGCCGCGGAAGAAGTGGTTGAAGCCCACCTCGAACACGGTCGCCAGCGAGGCGTAGGTCGCGAGGTGCCCGCCCAGGCCCGGGTTGGCCTGGTTGGCGCGCATGACCATGGCGATCGCGTTCCAGCGCAGGTAGCTCTCGAGGCGCCGCTCGAGGGCCAGGTCGCCCGGGTAGGGCGACTGCTCCTCCGGCGGGATCGAGTTGACGGGCGGCGTGATCGGGATGGGCGACGGGCAGCCGCGCAGGGCGGCGCGCTCCTGGAGCTGCCCGAGCATGTAGAAGACGCGGCCTTCGCCCCAGCGGGCGCGCAGGTCATCGAGCGCGTCGAGCCACTCCTCGGTCTCCTGCGGGTCGACGTCCTGGACGGAGGGCTGCTGCTCGCACATGGCTGACGCTCGCGCGCTGCTGGCCCGCCGTGGGATACGGCGGCCAGGCGGGAGGCGTCACTCTAGACGCCATCGGGGCCCGGGCAAGGGGCTGTGGGGTCGACGGCTGCGGCCTCGCTGGGTTCGCGGGCAGTCTGCCTCGCGCGCGACGGTCGCCCCCCGCGGGACCTAGTCCCGCAGATCCTCGAGGTCGCGCAGCGTGAGGTCCGCCATGCGCGCCGCGGCGCGCAGGTCCTGGCGGGTGCCGTCGAGGCGCACCACCTCGACCGCGACCTCGGCCCGGGCCTGCCGCAGGCCACGCCGCAGCTCGTCGACGGTGGCCCGGACGGGCTCGAGCACCACCGCCACCAGACGCGCCAGCCGGTCCATGTCGCCCTCCCTCGCCCCCAGCCTAGCCAGGCGGGCGCGTTCGCGCCCGTACGAGGGTCAGGCCGCGCTGGGCGCGACCTGGACCGGGCCCGGCGCGGGGGCGGCCACCAGGGCGGGAAGGCCGGCGCCCAGCCACAGGCCGCGGAAGTAGACGACCCCGCCGACGAGCGTCGTGAGGTGCAGGAGCTCGTGGGCCTCGACCACGCCGGCCAGCAGCCGCGGGGCCTGGAACACGTCCATGAAGCCGCCGAAGGTCACGACGACGCCCGCCGCGAGCAGCGGCCCCGAGACGTGCGCCCCGTGGGCGCGGCCGGCGCGCAGGACGGTCGGGAGGCCGCACCAGCCCATGAGGATGTAGAGGGCCGGGCTGATCCACAGCGCCATGTCGCGCATGGCGACCATCTCGGCCGCCACGCCCGCGACGGCGATGCCCCACAGCCCGGCGACCGTCGCGAGCGCCGGGCCCGGTACGAACACGACGCGGACCGCCGAGAAGGTGGCCGCCAGGCCCAGCCAGATCGAGGCGTGGTCGAGGTGCCAGAGCACATCGCGAGCGGGGTGCGACGCGGGCAGCGCGTGGTAGCTGCCGCTGACGAGGAACATGGCCACGACCGCCATCGCGTAGGCGGCGAGCGCCGCCCGCTGCGCCCCGCCGCGCCCGCGCCGCACGAGGGCGGGCGAGAGGGCGGCGAGCGTCAGGCCGATCGCCAGGTGCGTCAGGCAACTGAGCGGCTCGGCCAGGCCGAACAGCGAGACCATCTCCCGGTGTGGACTCATCGCGCACAAGGCTACTCGACTCGCCCACGCGACGCGTCATGCCAGCTTTCTGGCAGGCGTGCGTCTTGGCCCACTGCTGCGGCGACCCGTTCCCGTTCCCGTTCCCGGTTGTTGGGGCCACATGAACTTCGACCACGAGCACGGGTCGAGACCTCCTCCTCCATGGGGTCTTCATGCTCACTCGCATGGTCAACACCCTCGGAGGTGCGGGAACGGGAACGGGAACGGGAACGGGAACGGAGGGCTCGAACGAGAGTTGGCCTTGCGTCCTGGCCAGAGCGCGGAGGAGACGCAGAGGACACACCCTCTGCGATCTCTGCGCCTCCTCTGCGGCCTCTGCGTCGAGTCGACTGCCATCACGGCCACGCTCACGCAGCGTGGCGTCGCCAGGCCTGGCTCGCCATGAGCGGAAGCGCCTCCTGGCTCGGCTGGGCCAGGAACAGCGCCCGGCCCGCCGCCCAGTGGTGGCGGATCAGATACACGTGGCCGCGGTCGACGTAGTAACGGTGCACGATCTCCCCGGGCGCGAGGCGGCGCGGGAACGCCTCCTCGATCCACGAGATCAGGTGCACGCCGCGCAGCTTGTCGCGCACGAACCCGAGCGCCTCGGCGTGGGTGTAGCGGCGTCCGGCCACGCGCTTGAACACGGCGTCGGGGCGCGGGCAGGCCAGGACGTTGCTGCCCTGGCGCGGGTCGGGCTCGGCGAGGTCGAAGGCGCCGGTGGTCAGCCCGCGCAGGAGGGTGCTGGCCCGCGGCAGCGCCGCCAGGCCGGTGGCGCGGTAGAGGTCGCGCCAGAACCCCTCGGCGCGCTGCGGGTCGGGCATGGTCAGGGCGAGGTCCGGCCGCAGGCGCAGCACGGCCCAGGGCTCGGGCTCGCCGCCCTCCTGGCGCACGACGTACTCCACCTCGTGGTCCTCGGGGACGCCGCGCCGCTGGAAGAAGCGCAGCGGGTCGGTCGGGCCGCTCGAGAACAGCGGGATCGCCGCCGTGCCGGTGAGGAGGAACAGGTCGCACGTCAGCGCCGGCCCGACGAAGACGGGCGGGCAGTCGGGCGCGTGCAGCGCGGGCCCCGGCGGCGGCCGCCGCGCGCCCGCACCGCGCGGCCCGCCGCCGGGCGGCGGACGCCGGCCGTGCGCCCGGGGCGCCGCCGAGCAGCGCGCCCAGGAGCGCGAGCAGCCGCTCCCACCAGCCCGCCTCGAGCGTGTCGTCGTCCGCCGCGCACTTCGTCACCCGGGCCCCCACGGGCGCCGGCGAGCGCGGCGCCCTCCCCAGTATCGGCGCGCGACGGGGGCGCCTTCAGCGCGGCGCCTGGCCGGCGGCCCGCGCGCGCTCGAGCAGGCGCGCCCCGCGGCGCGCGTCGCCGGCCTCCTGGCGCTCGCCCACGCCGGCCGCCGCCAGGCGGCGGGCCTGGTCGGGGTCGACGTAGCGCGGGCGCGCCAGGAGCTCGTCTCGCCGGGCGGCGTCGCGCGCCCGCCGGGCGAGGTCCTCGCGCCGCTGACGCTCGGCGGCCGCGACCTCCGGATCCCCCGGCAGCGCGCGGCGCCGCGCCTCGGCGAGCAGCCAGTCGAGGACCTCGTCCGAGGCCTCCTGCGTGCGCGCCCAGCGGAACACCGAGACGAACGCCGCCGGGTCGTCGCGCCGCTGCGCCTGCGCCACGAGCCGCTCGAGCCTGAGCCCTCGCGCGAGCGCCAGGAGGTCCTGCGCCTGGTCGCCCAGGCCCCGCGACGAGGCCCACAGGGCCAGCGCCTCGATCTCCCGCGGGTCGTCCATGTCGACCCTCGCCGCCCGCTCGCCCAGCTCCGCCTCGGGCGTGTCCTGCGCCTCGACCCGCTCGACGACCGCGGTCGGCACGACCACGAGCCCCGAGGCCGTGCGCAGCCGCACCTCGCGCTCGGTCCGGCCCACGACCTTGCCCTCGAGGACGCGGCCGTTCTTGAGGTGGACGACGTCTGCGCGCGCAGCAGGCGCCAGGAGGCAGAGCAGGAGCAGCGCGCGCCATCCCATCATCGTGATGGGGAGCGTAGCCACGTCGAGCGGGCCTGCCCAGGCCATCCCTTCCCGATTCCTGAAGCGCCGGGCCCTCTCGGAGCAGAGACGTTGCGCTACGTTTCACACCCGGTTCAGCGCGGCACGAGCGTGCGTCGCACCTTCTGGCCCCTGCTGACACAATCGCCTACGTGGGTGAGAGTTGAACGTCTCGGGCTGGACCCCGTGCGCTCCGGCACAGCCCTCGCTCTATCGTTCACCAACACGCGGCGCGCAGGACGGCTCGAGTGAGTCACCGCGCGCGGCCAGAGAACGACGAGACGAACGAGGACCACTCCCATGACCCGCAAGATCACCCTGTCGATGGCGGCCAGCCTCCTCCTCCTCACCAGCGCGCCGGCGTTCGCGCAGGAGCAGGGCACCGTCCCCACGCGTCAGAACCAGGGGCTCGTCGGCGCCATCGGCGGCGGCAGCGAGCAGCAGGCGCCGTCGGTCGCGCCCACCGTCGACCCGCTGCCGATCGTGACCAACCAGGCGCCGGCGACCAGCCCGGCCGCGCCCGCCAGCAACCAGGCGGCGCCGATCCTCGACGCGGCGGACCTCAAGCCGCTGCCGGCGATCGCGCCGACGAACCAGCTCCCGGCCCTGGGTGACGTCGGCCCTGGCAGCAACCAGCTCCCCGCGCTCGGCGAGGAGGCCTCGATCAAGCACCCCGAGGCCGTCCTGAGCGAGTCGCCCGCCGCCCTGCCGCCCGCCCAGGCCCTCCCCCAGCAGGAGGCCGCCGCGGAGAAGAAGCCCGGCTTCTTCAAGCGCATGTGGACCAAGATCAAGAGCGTCTTCACGAAGAAGAAGAAGCCGACCGAGGAGGTCGCGGTCGGCGCCCAGCAGCCGCTCAAGTAGTCCGTCGACGAGACCGACCGCGCACGTCCCCCGCCTCGCCGCACGGCGACGCGGGGGACGCGTCGTTTCACTGCCGCGCGAGCCGGACCTCGAGCGTCACGCGCTCGCCCTCGCGCAGGACGACCACCGTCACCGGCTCGCCGACCTTCTGCTGGCGCAGGGCGCCGGTCAGGTCGGCCGCCGTGTCGATGTCGACCTCGCCCAGCCGCACGATGACGTCGCCCGCGCGCAGGCCGGCGCGGGCGGCGGGGCCGCCCTCGGCCACGCGCTCGACCTTCACGCCGCCGCCCGCCTGCGCCCGGTCGAGGACGACGCCCAGGCGCGGGCCGCCCCGGCCGCCGCGCGCCTGCCGCGGGACCTCGACGTAGCCGGGCCGCTCGTCGGCCTCGGCGATCCCGTCGATGCAGTGGAACGCCGCGCGCGCGACGCGGGCCGCGCCCTCGGCGTCGATCTTCTCCGCGTCGTCGCCGGGGCGGTGGTAGTCCTCGTGCAGGCCGGTGAAGAAGAACAGCACCGGGACCTTGGCCGCGTAGAACGACGCGTGGTCGCTCGGGCCGTAGCCCGACGGGTCGTAGGTGGCGCGGAGCTTCTGGGTGGCCACGGCCCGCTCAGCGAGCGCGCGGAAGCCGGGGCTCGTGCCCACGCCGCCGACCTCGACCGACTCGTTGCGCATGCGGCCGATCATGTCGAGGTTGATCATCGCCACGACGTTCTCCAGCGGCAGCGGCGGCTGGCGCACGAACGCCTGGCTGCCGAGGAGCCCGCGCTCCTCGCCGCTGAAGCCCACGAACACGATCGAGCGGCGCGGGCGCTTGCCCGCCCCGGAGAAGGCCCGGGCCAGCTCGAGCATGCCGGCCGTGCCCGAGGCGTTGTCGTCGGCGCCGTTGTGGATCTCGCCGCTGCCGTTCGGGTCGAGGCTGCCGTGGCCGCCGCGCCCGACGTGGTCGTAGTGCGCGCCGACGACCACCACCTCGTGGGCCAGCTTCGGGTCGCCGCCGGGGAGGCGCCCGACGACGTTGCGCGCGGTCACGGGCGTGCGCTCGACCTCGACGTCGGCGGCGAGCCGGGCGCCCAGGTCGAACGAGCGCGGCGCGAGCGCCTCGTCGATCTCGCGCTGCACCTGCGTCAGGTCCTTGCCCGCCAGGCGGAACAGGCCCTGGACGAGCGACTGCTTGACGTGGAAGGCCACGACGCCGAGCTCGTCGGCCCCGCCGCCGAAGGGCAGGAGCGCGTCGTCGCCCGGGTGGTGCAGCGGGTCGGTGACGACGAGCAGGGCCACGGCCCCGTGCTCGGCGGCGTTGCGGGCCTTGGTGGCGAAGTGAGCGTGGTTGCTGAACTGCCCCTCGCGCTCGCGCGGCTCGTGGCGCAGGACGAGCACCGCCTTGCCGCGCACGTCGAGGCCCTCGTAGTCGTCGTAGCCGCGCGAGGGGTCGGTGATCCCGTAGCCGGCGAAGACCAGCGGCGCGTCGACCTTGCCCGAGGCCGTGAACGGGAACGGCGTCGCGTCCCGCCGCGGCTCGAAGTCGCGGTAGAAGCCCTCGCGCTCGACGCGCAGGGCCGCGCGCACGAGGCGGGCGTCGCCGGACACCTGGAAGGGGAGGAAGTAGCCGCCGTCCTCGCCCAGCGGCTCGAGGCCGTACTCGGCGAAGGCGCGCGCCAGGTAGTCGCCCGCGAGGCGCTCGCCGGGGCTGCCGGTGTCGCGCCCCTCGAGCTCGTCGGAGGCCAGGTAGCGCACGTGGTCGTGCAGCCTGGGGCCGGCGATCGCGGACGCCGCCTCGCCGCCGGCGCGGACGAGGAGGCCGGTGGACAGGAGCGCCAGGAGCGCGAGCGTGTGCGTGCGGTGCCGCATGGGGACCCTCCCTCCCTCGGGGCGATCGAGGGCGAGGACTCTACGGCACGGCGGGCGGTTGGTTGGAGCGCGGCGGTACCGGAACTGTCACTTCTGCGGCGGCAGCAGGCGGAAGGCGTGGCGCCAGCTCCCCGAGCGCAGGCCGTGGAGGATCCAGACCATGGCCAGGGCCTCGAGGTGGCGGGCGGCCTCGATCCCGCCCAGGTCGACGACGCCCCAGCCGAAGTCCTTGCACACGCGGGCCACGGTGGCCTTGGCCGCGTCGTCGTCGCCGGCGATGAACATGTCGGGCGGCCCGCCCTCGAAGCGCGGCCGGACCATGTGGGCGTGGCCGACCGTGTTGAAGGCCTTGACCACGCTGGCGCCCGGCAGGGCGCGCTGGATGCGCTCGCCGCCCGAGTCGCTCCAGCCGACCGACAGGCGCGGGACGTCGCCCGAGAGGTCGAGCGGGTTCGTGGCGTCGAGCACGACCTTGCCGCAGAAGTGCTCGGGGCCGGCCCGGCGCAGGGCCTCCTCGGTGGCCGAGCCCAGCGTCGCCAGGACGAGCAGGTCGCCCCAGCGCGCGGCCTCGGTGAACGTGCCGCCCGACGCGCGCGGCCCGGCCTCCCGCGTCCAGGCGGCGACCTTGTCGTTGCGCGCCTCGCGGGCGCCCATGCGCACCTCGTCGCCGCGCCCGAGGAAGCCGTGGCCGAGCGCCCGCCCGACGTCGCCGCTGCCGAGGATGCCGACCTTCACGCCAGGACCTCTCTCGCGCTCGACGGGCCGCGGCCGGCGCGAGGGCGCACGGTCGCATCGCCCGCGCGGGCTGTAAAGCCCCTCGCGCCGGCGCGCGGGCGCGGCTACCGTCCCTGCATGCAGGTCGACCGCGAGCAGGTCGCGCGCGCGTTCGAGGCCGGGGACCCCGACCTGCTCTCGGGGGCGCTGATCAGCGTCGCCTTCCACGACCCCGACTGGCGCTGGGCGCAGGACCGCTGCCTCGAGGCGCTCGAGCACCCGAGCCCGGTCGTGCGCGGGCTGGCCGCGACCTGCCTGGGCCACGTGGCGCGGATCCACCGCCGGCTCGACCTCGCCCTGGTCCGGCCCCGCCTCGAGGCCCTGCGCCAGGACGCCCACGCCGGGTCGCGGGCCGCCGACGCCCTGAAGGACATCGAGCGCTTGCTGGGCGGCTGAGCGGTGTGATCGACGGCTGCGACGGACGTGACTGGCCGCGGCGGCGCGCGCGCGGGCTCGAAGGAGGTCGCGACGTCGTCGCCCGCGCGCCTCGCCGCGGCGGCTCAGCCTCGTCGCCCTCGCCTCACGTGCTGCTCCGATCGAAGGCTGGTCACGGCCCTCCACGATCGGGGCCGATGGCTTCACGGCTCCGAGCGCTGGAAAGGCGCGGCCGGCGGTGCAAGATGCCGCCCATGCCGTCACCCGCCCTCCGCGCCGCAGGCGCGCTGCTCCTCGCCGTCGTCGCGGCGGCCGCCCCGGCGCCGGCGCAGGACGACCCGGTCAGCCGGGCCCTGCACGCGGCCGACGCGCTGGCCGAGCAGGGGCGCTTCCGCGACGCGATCGCCCTGCTCGAGCGCGAGGCGCCGGCCCTCGCGGGGGTCGACGGCTGGGCCGAGCACGGGCCGCGGACGATCGGGTTCTACCGGCGCTTCGTGCCGGAGGAGGAGCGGGTCGAGGCGGCCCTGGCGGCGGCCGCCGGCGGGCGGACCGCGGCGCTCGAGGCCTGGGTGCGCGACCTGGAGGCCGGCGGCTACGTGCACGTGGGCTACGCGTTCGTCGACGTGTGGCGGGCCCGCGCCGTGGCGGCGCTCGGGGCGGAGGCGTACGACAAGGTCGTGCTGCGCGTCGAGGCCGAGGCCCTCCAGGCGCTGCAGCTCGACGACGTGTTCCAGGCCGACCGCGAGGCCGAGGTCGACGGGCCGCGCGTCGACGTGCCGCGCGTCGTGGCCCGCGGGGCGCCCGGGCGCCGCGCCGCGGCGCGCGAGCGGGTACGCGACCTGGCGCGGCTGGGCGAAACGCCGCGCCGCGGTGGCCAGGGCGAGCGCGCGCGCGCAGCGCGGCTCGCGGCGGCGGGCGACGCCCGGAGTGGGCGACGCCACGCTCCGCGCGGCGACGCGCGCGGCTTCCGCTCGCCCGCGGCGAGGCCGACGGAACCGCACAGCTGGGACGAGGCGCCGGCCGCGCTCGCGGTCGAGGCGCGCGCGCGGGCGACGGCCCCCGACGACGCCGAGGCGCAGCGCGAGCTCATGGGCTTCGCCCTCGCGCGGGGCGGCTTCGAGGTCGCCGCGCGCGCGCACGCCCGGGCGCGCGAGCTCGACCGCCGCCTGCTGAAGGACCACGACCTCGTCGGCGGCCTGCGTGGCCACGCCCGCCCCTTCCGCGCGGCGCGGGTCGAGGCCGCGGAGGGGCGCGAGGCCGTGGTCGAGTGGCGCTTCGACGGCAAGGGGGTCGCGGCGGACCTCGCGCCGAACGGCGTCGGGGACGTGGCCGTGGTCGACAGCGCCCTGCGCATCCGGTCGGCGAAGATGGCCCTGGCGCGCGTGCGCGGCGCCTGGGTCGAGCGGGTGCGCGTCGACCTCGCGCCCGCCGCGCTCGACCCGCCGGCGCTCGTCGGCCTCTCGGGCCCGGCGGCGCGCCTGTTCGTCGAGGTGGGCCGCGCCCGCGCGCGCCTGCTCGTCGTGGGGCGCGACCGCGAGGTCGAGGTCGCCCGCGCAGACCACGGCGGCGCCGACCGCCTGCGCGTCGAGGCCGCGCTCGAGCGGCAGGGGGGCGTCGAGCGCCTGCGCGCGCGCCTCCTCCTGCCGGGCCCCGAGGGCGAGCGCGAGGTCCTGAGCCACACCGTCCGCTGGGCCGGCCCGGTCGAGGTGCTCGTGGGCAGCGCCGGCCGCGAGGCCAGGCTGACCGGTCTGGCGATCGCCGGCCGCCTGGCCCCGGGCTGGCTCGCGCGGGCCGAGGCGGCCGCCCTGGGCGAGGTCGCCCGGACCGCCGCCGGCGCGCTGTCGCCGACGATCGGCCTCGTCCCCGACGCCGCGCCGCTCCCGGTCGCCTACCGCGAGACGAGCGCCGAGGACGCCGTGGGCCTCGAGGGCGTCCCCGAGGCCGCGCGCGCGCTCGTCCAGGAGGGGCGCGACCTCGCGCGGCGCGGCCGCCTGGACCACGCCCTGCGCGCCTTCGAGGCGGCGCGCGACCGCGCCCCCGAGTTCGCCGCGGCGCTCTACCTCGCGGGCAGGGCGCGCCTGGACCTCGGCGACGCGCCGGGCGCGCTCCGAGCCGCCGCCGACGCCGCGGCCGCCCGGATGGACTTCCACGAGGCGCACGGCCTGCGCCGCGGCTACCCTGCGGCTCGATGCGAGGTCGACGAGGCCGAGGCGGCGCTCGACGCCGGGCGGCCCCGCCTGGCGCCAGCCTCGCCGGTGCTCTGGCGCGATGCGCGCCGACCTGCGCGCGCGCCGGGGCGACCGGCCGGGCGCGGGCGAGGCGATCGCCCTGGCGGCCGCGCTGGCCCCCGACGACCGCGACCTCGCCGCGATCGCCGCGCGGGTCGCGGCGATCGTCGAGGGACCGGCGGTGAGGCACCGGCGCGACCACGGGAGCCTGACCCTCCTCACCGACCGCCCCGGCGCCGACGACGCCGCGCTCCTGGCCGACCTCGCCGCCCTCCCCGGCCAGCTCGCCCTGGCCCTCCCGGCCCTGGCCCGCGGGAGGAGCGAGCGGCCGCGGCGCGTCGTCGTCCTCGAGGCCCCGGCCTACCACCGCTGGCTGGCCGCGCGCGGCGTCGCGGCCGGCCCCGACGACCGGCTGTTCGTCGACGGCGCCGGCGGCGACGTGATCGCCCTGCGCGAGCCCGCCTCCCTGCGCTTCCGCCTGCGGCGCGGCCTCACGCTCGTGTGGCTGGAGGAGCAGGGGCTGCCGGGCCTGCCCCCCTGGCTGCGCGAGGCCCTGGCCGACGCCTTCGCGGAGCCGCCGGGGGGCGCGCCGTCGGCGGCGCGCCTCGAGCAGCTCGAGGTCCTGGCGACCGGCTGGTCGCGGCGCCCACCGCTGATCGACGTCGCCACCGGCCTGCGTCGTCCGTCCGAGCTGGCGCTCCCGGCGCTCGAGCGCGCCCTGGGCTGGGCCCTCGTCGCCCGCTGCCTGGCGCCCGGCGCGCGCGTGGCCCGGTTCGACGAGGGCGACGACGCCCTCCTGGGCGAGGTGCTCGACGACTACCTGCGGCGGCTCGCGGCCCCCGGCGCCGGCAGCGCGCGCCTCGAGCACGCCTGGGTGCAGACCTTCCACGAGCTCGACCTGCCGGCGCTCGAGCAGGACCTCCGGGCCGCCCTGCAGGCGATGGCGCCGCAGGTGCGCTGGGAACCGTGAGCCGCGACGCGCGCCGCGCGGCCGTGCGTGGCGTCCTGGCGGGCTGCGGCCTGGCCGCCCTGGGGTCCGTCGGCGGGGTGGATCCGGCCTGGCTGCTGACCTGCGTGTCCGTCGCCCTCGCGATCGCGGGGCTGGCCTGGCTCGAGCTGCGCGAGTGGTCCGCGAGGTCGGCGGCGTTCATGGGGCCGACGATCTGGGCGCTGGCCGCGCTCGGCTTCGTGCTGGTCCCGGCGCACCATTGGCACCTCCGCGGTCTCCTGGCCGGAGGGACGCTCCAGCAGACGCTCGCCGACCTTCAGGCCATGTCGGGCTGGTTCCTCGCCATCGTGCCCGTCCTGATCATCGCCGTGGCCGCGAGCTGCCCCTTCGCGCTCGTCGCCGAGGCCCGGCGCGACGGCGGACTCGGAAGAGGGCCCGTGACGCTCTTCGCGCTGCTCCTGCACGTGCCGGTCGGGCTCCTCACCTACGGGGTCGTGACGGGCTTCGCGCTCGGCCTCCTCGCCGCGCTCCTGCTCCTCCACCGCCTCGCGGACCGCGTCGAGGCGCGCCTGTTCGCAGGGGGCCCCGCGTCCCGCGCCGGGTGGACCGAGCTCTCCGCTCGCCTCCCGTACCGGCGGCTGTGGCTGCTGGCCTACCTCGATCACACTCGAGGCGTCGAACCGCTCGTCCGTGGCCTGCTACCCGCTGGGCGGGACGCGGTGGAGCACGCCGGGGTCGTCGTGTTGCGCCTCATGCTGCCCTTCTTGCCGGCCGGCGGGGACGGCCCGCCGCGCGCCGCCGTCGAGGCTCTCGACGGCGCGCCCGGTGACGCCGCCGCGGCGCTGGTCGAGTGGCCCGTCGAGGGCCCCGAGGCCGCGGCGTTCTGCGCGCTGGTCAACGCCCTCGCCTTCTCCCCGCCACTGGGCCTCCACCAGGTCGCCGAGGCGGTCGCGGTCGCGGCCACCGCTCTCGCCGTCGCGATGGACGATGCAGCGGCCGTGCGCGATGCGCTCCGGACCGAGCTCATCGAGTGGGCGACCAGGCAGGCTGCGGCGTAGCGCTGACCCGACGAGGTCGTCAGCGCAGGCGGGGCGCGGGGACCACGTGCACGGCGTGCTCCGCCGCGTCGGTGGCGATCGCCAGCCGCTGGCCGTCGGGCGACAGGTCCAGCCCGCGCGGCTGACCCGGCAGCGTTCGTCCCCACCCCCGCGGGCGGCCGGTCGC
The DNA here is from genome assembly GCA_019636275.1 of Planctomycetota bacterium. Lineage (GTDB taxonomy): Bacteria > Planctomycetota > J058 > J058 > J058 > JAMLIC01. The sequence continues at coordinate 16,391 of JAHBXY010000022.1, forward strand.
CGCGTCCCAGCTCTCCAGCAGGAGCGACCCGCGCGGGGCCTGGCTGACCGAGTAGACGAGGCGGCCGTCCCGGGAGGCAACGAGCCCGCGGACGCCGCCGCCGCGGGGGCCGGCCAGGGTCTGGACGACCGCGCCCGTCGTGGGGTCGACGGCCAGGAGGGCGCCCTCGGACGTGCCGACGAGCAGGCGCGGGCCGACGAACAGGAGGCGCTCCGGCCGCGTCGGGCCCAGGTCCACGTCGAGCCGCTCCACCGGCTGCTGGCTCGACGCGTCCCACAGGCGCACCGGTCGCGCAGGCGACCCGTCGGGCCGCGCGGTGACGATGCCGACCGCGAGGAGCGCGCCGTCGCCCGAGATCGCCAGGGCCGACGGGGGCTCCCCGAACATGGGGATCATGCCGGCGATCCCCCAGTCGTCGTTCCTGAGCAGGAGGATCGTCGTGCCCGTGACCGTCGCCGAGCGCGCCGGGGACCAGGCGAAGAACGGCACGTCGCCGAAGTCGCTCCAGGCCGCGCGGTCCGGGACCTGCGGCGCCGCGAGGTCCGCGAGCACGTGCAGGTCCTGCCCGGAGATCAGCACCACGCCGCGCTCCGGCACGCGGCTGGCGACCTGCGCCCGGAAGCGCCAGCGGCGCCGCTCGCGGCCGGCGAGGTCGAGGAGCCGCACGTCGTCGTCGGGGGCGCCCGTGAGGACGAGGTCGTCCGTGGCGAAGACCGCCCAGCGCCCCTCGCTCGCGCGCGCCGTCGGGAGGCGCACGCCGGGGTCGTCGGCCTCGGTCTCGGGCTCGGGCTCGACCTCGGCCTCGGACGTTGACGCCGGCGGCGGCGGCTCGCTCGCCGGCGCCACGGGGACCTCCGGCGGCGCGACGCCGGGCCTCACGGCGGCGACGACCACCGCGGCGGCGACAGCGACCAGCCCGACCACGGCCAGCGCCGCGCCGCGCCGGTGAGAGGCGGCCCCCCCGGCGAGGGCGGCGTCGAGCGCGTCGGCCAGGGCGGCGGCATCGGGGTAGCGGCGGGCGGGGTCGCGCTGCAGGGCGCGCAGGCACACCGCCTCGAGGGCGCGCGGGATCGTCGGGTCGATCGCGCGCGGCGGCGTGACGCGGGCGGCCTCGATCTGGCCGGCCAGGGCCATCAGGTTCGGCGCCTCGAACGGCAGGCGCCCCGTGAGGACGTCGTAGAGGACGACGCCGAGCGACCACACGTCGACCGTCGGCGCGCGCGCGGCGTCGCCGCCGGCGAGCTGCTCGGGCGCCATGTGCGTGGGCGTGCCCACGAGGGCGCCGGTGCGCGTGAGGCGGTCCGCCCCCTCGAACAGGGCCAGGCCGAAGTCGGCCACCCGCGGGCGGCCGGCGGGGTCGACGAGGACGTTGTCGGGCTTGAGGTCGCGGTGCACGACGCCCAGCGCGTGGGCGTGGCCGACGGCGCGGGCGGCGTCGCGGACGAGCGCGGCGCGGCCCCGCGCGTCGAGCGTGCGGGCGGCGTCGGCGAGCGAGCGGCCGCCCTCGATCAGCTCGTAGACGATGCACGGGCGCCCGGCGTAGCGGCCGACGGCGTGGACCTTGACGACCCCCGGGTGGTCCAGGGCGGCGGCCAGCGCGGCCTCGCGCAGGAAGCGGTCGAGCGCCGCGGGCTTCGGCTCGAGCAGGAGCTTGAGCGCGACCTCGCGCCCGCCGACGCGGTCGCGGGCGCGATGCACGGCGCCGAAGCCGCCCTGGCCGAGGGCGGGCCCGAGCTCGAAGCGCCCGGTGAGGTCCTCCTGCAGGGCGGCCGCGTCCGGGACCGGCGGCGTGACCGCGGTCAGGCGGCGGCTGGAGGGGTGCGAGGGCGCGCTCACGACCGCGAGCCTACCGCGCCCCCCTGGCAGGGCGCCCGCCTCGCGCGCGGGACGCCGTCGCGCGCGTGTGACGGCCAGGCGGACGCAACCCCTGCCGCTCCGTCGACGGCGGGTGGCCAGGCGCTTGCTCCGGGGGCGCTCACGAGGAGCCGACGACATGACGAGTTCGATCAAGCCCACCGAGCGCCAGGCGGCCATGCACGCGACCCACCGCGAGTGGCGGACGGAGCACGCGACGTGGCGCGACGAGGCGGAGATCTGGGTCGGGCAGTACCACCGCGCGCTGGCCGACCTGGCGAAGATCGAGGCCTCGATCCGCGAGCACGGGGCCTCCCTGCTGGAGCACGGCGCGGGCCTCGGGGCGCACGAGCGGGCGATCGCCCTGCACGAGCGCGAGCTGGCCGACCTGGCCGGCAAGGGCCTCGGCGAGCAGTACGACCCCGAGACGCCGCGCCACGAGGTCTGGATCGAGCGCCACGAGGCGGAGCGGGCCGGGCACGAGCGGCGCAAGGCGCAGCACCACCGCGTGCTGGCGCTGGTGAAGAAGCTGACCGAGGCCGCGGCCGAGCTGCGCGGCGGGGCGTAGCCCGAGGCGCGCTCCCGACAGCGGCACGCTCTGGCAGGCATCTCGACGCAGCGCTGGGGATCTTCCGTCTCCCCTCCTCTGCGATCTCTGCGCCTCCCTCACGACCTCTGCGTCGAATCGACGTGGGGTCGCGCCGTGCTAGAGTCCCGCCATGTGCGGGATCGCGGGGGCCCTCTCGCTCGCGGGCGGCGCGCCCGACCCGGCGCTCGTGGCGCGCATGTCGGCCACGCTCGCGCATCGCGGCCCCGACGGCGACGGGCTCGTCGACCTCGGTCCGGCGGTCCTCGCCCACCGGCGGCTGGCCGTGCTGGACCTCTCCGAGCGCGGCGCGCAGCCGATGACGCTCGACGACGCCGGGCTGACGCTCGTCCACAACGGCGAGGTCTACAACTGGCTCGAGCTGCGGGCGGAGCTCGAGCAGGCCGGCGCGCGCTTCAGGAGCGACACCGACACCGAGGTCGTCCTGCGCGCCTACGAGCGCTGGGGCCTCGACGCGTTCGAGCGCCTGCGCGGCATGTGGGCGCTGGCCCTGTGGGACGCGCCGCGGCGGCGGCTGGTGCTCTCGCGCGACCGCTTCGGGGTCAAGCCGCTCTACGTGCACGAGGCGCGCGGGGCGCTCGTCTTCGCCTCGGAGCTCAAGGCGATCGTCACGGCCTGCCCGGACGCGCGCGCGGTCGACGAGGGCGTCCTCGGCCGCTTCCTGCTCACGGGCCTGCAGGACGAGGGCGAGCGGACCTTCTTCGCCCCGGTCCGGCAGCTCGCGCCGGGCGCCGTGCTCGCGCTCGAGGCGCCGGGGGCCCGGCGCGAGGAGCGGCGCCTGTGGCGCTTCTCGCGCGAGCGGGCGCGGGCGAGCTTCGACTACGGCGACCCGGCGGCCACCCTGCGCGGCCTCCTCGAGGAGGCCGTGGGGCTGCATCTGCGCAGCGACGTGCCGGTCGGCACGTGCCTCTCGGGCGGGCTCGACTCGAGCACCGTCGTGGCGCTCGCCGCGCGGGCGGCCGGGCGGCCCATGCACACGTTCACGGCCGTCCACGACGACGCCGGCATGGACGAGCGGCGCCACGCCCGCGAGGTCGCGGCGCGCTTCGGCTGCGTGGCGCACGAGGTGCGCCCCGACCCCGGCCGCGACCTCGTGCCGCTCCTCGACCGGATCGGCTGGTTCCACGACGAGCCCTGCGGGCGGCCCGGGCTGGTCACGCAGTGGCACGTCATGCAGGCCGCCCGCGGGCACGTGACCGTGCTCCTCGACGGCCAGGGCGGCGACGAGACGCTCCTCGGCTACTCCGCCTACGCGCTGCCCTACCTGCGCTCGCTCGGCCGCGAGGCCCTGCGCCACCCGGCCCGCGACGCGCTGGCCCTCAAGCTCGTGCGTGACGGCGTGGGCCTCCTGCGCGCGCCGACGACCACGCCGGACGGACCCGGGACGCTCCTGCGCCACCTCGTGCGCGCCGGCGCCCGGCGCCTGCGCCGCCGCCGGGCGCCGGCGCTCAGCCCGGCGCTCGTCGCGGCGGCCGCGACGCTCGAGGCCCCGCACGAGCCGCTGCCGCCGGGGACGCCGGCGATCGACGGCCTGCTGCTCGACGACCTCACGCACGGGAGCATCCCGGCGCTCCTGCATCACGAGGACCGGGCCAGCATGGCCTTCTCGCTCGAGGCGCGCGTGCCGCTCCTCGACCACCGCCTGGTCGAGTTCTGCCTGGGGATCGACTTCCGCGAGAAGGTCGCGGGCGGGCACATGAAGGCCGTCCTGCGCCGCGCCGTGGCCGACCTCCTCCCGCCGGCCGTCGTCCGGCGCGAGGACAAGCTGGGCTACCCGACGCCGATCGGTCGCTGGCTGCGCGAGGCCGCGGCCGACGTGAAGGAGGCCCTGCTCGTCGACTGGGCCGAGCGCGGCCACGTCCCGGCGGCCGAGGTCGAGCGCGCCTGGCTCGCCTTCGAGCGCAAGGGGCGCGACCCCTGGCTCCTCTACCGCTGGCTCACGACGGAGCTCTGGCTGCAGCGCTTCGTCGACCGGCCGCCCGCGCCGCCGTCGCCCGCGCCGCCGTCGCCGGCGCCAGGCGTGTAGCTCACGGCGCTCGCGCGCGGACCCAGGCGGCGAGCAGGACGCAGGACGAGCAGGCGCTCGCGGGCCAGGTGACCTGGGGCGGCGCCACGTGCCACGGGGCTGGGCGGCGCGCCGCCGAGCGCCTCCAGGATCTGCAGCGTTCCCCAGCAAAGGGCGACCGCGGGCGCGCTCGACAGCAGGGCCACTCGCCAGGCCTCGATGACGAGGCCCAGGCCCGAGCGCCGGTGGCGCCGCGCGCAGGGGCGGGCGCCAACGACCCAGGCGAGCGCGACGCCCGCGAGGGCGAGCGGGAGCTCGACGTCTCCCGTGGCGAGGAGCCGCACGATCGAGGACGACGTGTCCGCGAGGAACACGTCGTCACCACGCGGCCCCAGGCCCGCGCGCGCGTCGAGGTCCGAGCACAGACGGGCCAGCCCCTCGCGGCGCGCGCGCTCGTCCTCGACGGGCTGTGGACTCCTCGGGACGGAGACCACGACCCCGCCGGTCGACGCGACCGCGCCGACGCCCGGTCCGCCGCCGACGAGCGGCAGGAGCCCCGGCGCCTGGACTTCGATCCAGCCAGCGTCGCCATCCGCCGGAGCCGGGACGCGCGCCAGGGAGCGTCCGCGCCACTCTCGATGGCGGGCGTCCGCGTCGAAGTAGACGCTCTCGTCGACCCCGTTGGGACCGACGGAGTAGATGGGACGCAGCGGTTGGTCGTGAAGCCCGGTCGGTGGGCGGGCCCACGCGTGCCCCCAGGGGTCCTGGCCCGTCGTGTCCCGGGCGAACGCGACGGCCGCGGCGACGGACGGAGCCAGCGCGCGGAGCCCGGGGCGGAGGCCGGCCGCGACCCCGAGCGCGACGATCAGGAGGCAGGCCGCCGCGACCTCGCGGTCGCGCACGAGCGCGATGAGTCTCACCGAGCACTTCACACCGGGAGGGCGCCCCGGCGGCGGTCCCTGCACGGGTCGCCGTCCTGGTCCGGTATCGTGGACGCATGCTCTCGCTGGGCCTCGACCTGACCTGCGCCGCCACCCCGCGCCCGACCGGTGTGGGCCTGGCCGCCGCGCACCTCGGGCGCGCCCTGCGCGAGGACGCGGCGGCGCTGGGCCTCGACGTGCGCCTGCTCTGCCGCTGGACCCGGCGCCACGCGCAGGCGGCCGCCCTGGCCGGGGCGCCCGTCACGCGCTTCGACGCGCGCCTGAGCCTGCTCCTCGGCCGGCGCCTCGACGTGTTCCACGGGCCCGACGCGCGCCTGCCGCGCCTGGGCGGGCCGGCGCTCGTGGCCACGGTCCACGACCTGTCGGCGCGGCGGCCGGGGTTCGCGCCCGACGGCTTCCGCCGCACGCGCGAGGGCCACTGGCGCGACGTCGCCGCGCGCGCGGACGTCGTCGTCACCTACACGCGCGCCGTGCGCGACGAGGTCGCGGAGGGGCTCGGCGTGCCGCCCGGGCGGATCGCCGTCGTCCCCCTCGCCCCGACCGGCGGGCTCGCCCCGCCGCCGCCGGCCGAGCGGCAGGCGGTCGTGCGGCGCCTCACGAGCGGGCGGCCGTTCGTGCTGGCGCTGGGGGAGCGCTCGCGGCGCAAGAACGCCGCCGGCGCGGCGCTGGCGCTCGCCGCGGCCGGCCCGGCGCTCGGCGACCACGCGCTGGTCCTCGTCGGGCCGCCGGGGCATGGCCGCGAGGAGGTCGACGCGGCGCTGGCGCGCCCCGACCTCCGCGGGCGGGTCGTCGTCACCGACTACCTGCCGCGCGCCGAGGTCGCGGCCCTGCTCGCCGAGGCCGCGGCGCTCGTCTTCCCCTCGCGCTACGAGGGCTTCGGCATGCCCGTGCTCGAGGCCTTCGCCGCCGGGCTGCCGGTCGTGGCCTCGACCGACCCGTCCGTGGTCGAGGTCGCGGGCGGCGCGGCCCTCCACGCCGACGCCGACGACCCGGCCGGCCTGGGCGCCGCCCTGGCGCGCGTCGCGGCCGACGCCGCCCCTGCGCGCCGACCTCGCCGCGCGCGGCCGCGCCGCGCGGCCGCCTTCACCTGGGTGGCGCGGCGCGCGCGCTCGCGGCCGTCTACGCGCGGGCGCGCGCCGGCGCGCCCGCGGAGGTGGCCCCGTGCTCCCCGTGACGGCCTGCATCATCGCCTTCAACGAGGAGGCCAAGCTCGAGGCCTGCATCCGCAGCGCGTCGTTCTGCGCGCACGTCGTCGTCGTCGACAGCCACTCGACCGACCGCACGCGCGACCTCGCTCGGGACCTCGGCGCGCAGGTGATCGAGCGCGACTGGCCGGGGCACATCGACCAGAAGAACTTCGCGATCGACCAGGCCACGACCGAGTGGGTCCTGTGCCTCGACGCCGACGAGCGCGTCACGCCCGAGCTCCGCGCCCGGATCGAGGCGGCGCTCGCCGCCCCGCAGGCCGACGGCTACACGGTCAACCGGCGCAACATCTACCTCGGCCGCTGGATCCGGCGCGGGGGCTGGTATCCGGACCGCAAGGTGCGCCTGTTCCGGAAGGCGAAGGGCCGCTGGGGCGGCGTGAACCCGCACGACCACGTCCACGTCCAGGGCCCCGTGCGCGACCTCGACGCCGACATCGAGCACCTGAGCTACGACTCGATCGCCGACCACCTGAAGACGATCGACTACTTCTCGACGATCGCCGCCGGCGAGAAGCTCTCGCGCGGCCAGCGCGGCCTGGGGCTCCAGCTCGTCCTGAACCCGCCGTTCAAGTTCTTCAAGATGTTCGTCCTGAAGCTGGGCTTCCTCGACGGCTGGCGCGGGCTGATCGTGGCCGCCCTGGGCGCGTTCTACGTGTTCCTGCGCTACGCCAAGCTCTGGGAGCACGTCCACGTCGAGGGGCGAGCGCGCGGGACGGGCGAGCGGGTGGTCTACGGGCGCAAGGGCGACGCCCCGTGATCGCGGCCGCCGACCTGCGCCGGCTGCTCGCCCTGCACGACGCGGCCGCCGGGGCGGCCGTCCTGCGCGAGACCGCACGGCGCCGGATCACGCGCGTCGCCTGGCCGGGCGGCGACGTGGTGGCCAAGGAGTACCGCCCGGTGACCCTGGGGCAGCGCGTGGGCGGGGTCCTCCTCGGCCCGCGTGCCGCGCGCGCCGACCGCGCCGCGCGCCGCCTGCGCGCGGCCGGCTTCCTGGCCCCGGAGCCGCTCGGCTGGACGGCCGCGGGCCGGCGCTCGGTGGCGTTCGCCCGCTTCGTGCCTGGCCCGACGCTGCAGGAGGCGCTGGCGGCGGCCGACCGGGCGCGCGCGCGGGCCCTGGCCGTCGACGCCGTGACGCTGGCCGCGCGCCTGCGCCGGGCGGGCTTCGCCGTGCGCGACTTCAAGCCGCCCAACCTCGTCGTCACGGGCGACGGCCTCGTGCTCGTGGACCTCGACGACGTGGGCCGCGCCGGGCGCCGGCCGGCCTGGCGCAACAACCTCGTGTCGCTCGACGCCTACGGCCAGGCGCCCCCGCGGCCGCTCGGGGTCGCGCCGCGCCTCGCCGCCCTGCGCGCCTACGCGGCCCTGTGCGACGTCGACCCGGCCTGGCTCCTGCGCGAGGTCCTTCCGCGCAGCCGCCGCAAGCGGCGCGGCTGACCGCTCGGCGCGTCCGAAGCCCTCGACGCTCGCCGGCGAGTCCTGGACCCGCCTTCGATCGGAGCAGCGAGAGAGGCGAGGCCGCGGAGGCTGAGGCGAGGCGGCGCGCGCGCGGGCGACGTCGTATCGGCATACTTCGAGCCCGCGCGCGCGCCGCCCCGCACAGCATCCGCGGCCGCAGCCGTCGAGCACTCCGCTCGGAGCGACGAAGCCATCGACGCTCGCCGGCGAGTCATGGACCCGCCTTCGATCGGAGCAGCGAGAGAGGCGAGGCCGCGGAGGCTGAGGCGAGGCGGCGCGCGCGCGGGCGACGTCGTATCGGCATACTTCGAGCCCGCGCGCGCGCCGCCCCGCCCAGCATCCGCGGCCGCAGCCGTCGAGCACACATATCAGCGGCCGATGGGTGTCGCCTCGGGGGGAATGGAGAGGTCCCCCGTGACGTGGAGCGGCGTGTAGGCGTAGTAAACGACGCCCTCGTGGTTGGTGACGAAGAAGCGGTCGCCCGTGGTCCCCGGCGCGACCGGGCTGGCCAGGGCCATCCAGGCGTCGTCGGTCCCCACCAGCTCGAACGCGTAGCCCTGCTTCACGCCGGAGCCGAGGACCGGATCGATCAGGGAGGTGTCGCTCAGGGCCGCGAGGTGCGGGGCGTAGTTCCGCACCCCGTCGCGGTCCTTGTCGCCCTCGCGGAAGACGACCTGCGCCGTGGAGATCGTCTTCAGCGCGCCGATCGCCACCGCCTCGTTGCCGTGCTTGCGCGCCTCGATCAGGTTCGGGAGCGCGATCGCCGCCACCATCCCGATGAAGCAGATCATCCCGAAGACGCACACCCCGGCGACGATCGCGATCAGCGCCGCGCGGCTCCCCCCGGCGGGCGGCGGCGGCGCGGGCCCGCCACCCATGGGCTCCCCGCAGTGGGGGCACTTGGCGGCGGCCGGCGGGATCGCCTCGGCGCAGTAGGGGCAGGTGGCGGGCATGGGGACCTCTCCCGGACGGTAGCCGCCGTGAGAGGTGAGCGCCACGGCGCCCCGCCGTAGAATCCCGGGCGGTCAGGGGCGGCCTGGCAGGCCGGCTCGAGGGGGAACATGAGGCTGGCGCGTCGCGTCCTTCGGCCGTGGGTCCTGGCCCACGGCCTGGTCGTGCTGGCCGCCGGCTGCGGCGGCTCCGCCCTGAGCAGCCAGCCGGCCGTCGACGTCGCCGGCGTGGCCTCGTCGACCGAGGCCACGTGGGTGCGCGTCGCCGCGGCGCGGCGGGCGCCGCTCTCGGCCCTCTACGTGACCAGCGCCACGCTCCGCCCCGAGCGGTCGGCCACGGTCACGGCCCGCACGCGCGGGGTCGTCAGGGAGCTCCTGGTCGAGGAGGGCGACCGCGTCGAGGCCGGGCAGCCGCTCGTGCGTCTCGAGGACGACGAGCAGCAGATCGAGCGCCGCCGGGCGGCGACCGTCCGCGCGCAGGAGGAGATCGAGCTCCAGCGCGCGCAGCAGCTCAGGGCGCAGCGGGCGCTCTCCGAGAACGAGCTCGACACCGCCCGCCGCGAGTTCGACGACGCCTGCCACCGGCTGGAGGTGGCGGAGCTGGCGCTCCAGCGGACCACGATCCGCGCGCCGTTCGCCGGGCGCGTCCTGCGCCGTCACCTCGACGCCGGGGCCATGGTCGCCGACGGCACGGCGGTCCTGGACCTCGCCGCCGTCGAGCCGCTCGAGGCCGACCTGACCGTGCCCGAGCGGCACGTGGCGCGGCTCGCCGTCGGGCAAGGCGTGCGCCTGAGCGTCGACGCCACGGGCGACGTCGTCGCGGCCCGGATCGCGCGGGTCGCCCCGTCGGTCGACGCCGCCTCGGGCACGGTGCGCGTCACGGTCTCGGTGCAGGCCCCCGGCCTGGCCCTGCGGCCGGGCGCCTTCGTCCGCGCGGCCGTCGTCACCGAGACGCGGCCCGAGGCCCTCGTCGTGCCACGCGCCGCCCTCCTGGCCCAGGGCCCGCGCTGGTTCCTCTTCCGCCGCGCCGGCGACCGGGTCGAGCGCCTCGAGGTCGAGGTCGGCCTCGAGGAGGGCGACCTGGTCGAGGTCCGGAGCGGCCTCTCCGACGGCGACGAGGTCGTCGTCGCCGGCGCCGCCGCCCTCAGCCACGGCGTCCGCGTCGACGTCATCGATTAGCAAGAGACCGGGACGACCGGGCGGAGCCCGACGTCGGGGTCGGCGCGGTCGGGGGGCGCGCCCTCGCGCCAGGCCGAGCGGGCGTGCGACGACGGGCGGTCCCAGCTCCCGCCGCGCAGGACCTTGCCCGGGTCCCACTCCTGCCAGGCGCTGCCCTCCATCGCCAGGTCGAGGTCGTCGTCGCACCACTCGGCGACGTTGCCGCTCGCGTCGATCAGGCCGAAGGCGTTGGCCCGGCCGGCGTGCTCCTCGGGCGCGTGCGGGCGGCCGCCGGCCGAGTCGAGCCACCAGCACCAGGCCGGGTCGGCGGCGTCGCCCCAGGGGAAGGCCGTGGCGCTCCCGGCGCGGCAGGCGTGCTCCCACTCCGCCTCGCGCGGCAGGCGCAGGCCGTCGCCGGCGCGCGCCAGCCAGTCGCGCGCCGCGCGCCACGACACGCCCGTGATCGGCAGGTCGGGACCGCGGTGCTCGCGCCGGTCCTCGCCGCCGAGCAGGTCCCACTCGGCCTGGAGCACCGGCGCGCGGGCGACGAGCAGCGGCCCGACGACGGCCTCCCGCACCGGCCCCTCGCGGACGGCGCCGCCGCGTCGGCCGAGGGTGACCGGCCCGCCGGGGACCAGGTGCAGGACGAGCCCCGTGCGCGCGTGGCGGAAGCAGGCGATCCGGTGCGCGAGGCCCGCGCAGGCGGCCTCGACGAGCCCCTCGAGCGCGTAGGCAGGCGCCAGGGCGGCCGCCACGCGGGCGACCTCGGCCTCCTGCTCCGGCGCCGACGCGGCGGCCCAGCGCGCGCGGTCGTGGAGGATGCTAGCGGCCGTACTTCAGCCGCTCCGCCAGGGGCTCGGGGAGCCCGGCCTTGCGGATCTTCTCGGCGGCGGTCTCGACGTCGTACTCGACGCGGTGGACCTTGATCTTGCGCGCCTCGGTGTCGTAGATCGCGAACGACGCCCGCGGGTTGTCGTCGCGCGGCTGGCCGATCGAGCCGATGTTCACCAGCGCCCGCACACCGTCCTCGAGCGTGATCTCGGGGTGCAGCGTGTAGCTGATCATCTCGCCCTGGAAGAAGGTGATCGGCACGTGCGAGTGGCCGAGGAAGCACACCTGGTTCTCGAGGAGCTGCAGCGACAGGTAGGCGTCGTAGGTCGTCTGGATGTAGTCGAACAGCTCGGGCGAGTAGAGCGTGCCGTGCACCACGGTGAAGTCGTCGTGGTAGTCGACGAGCGGCAGGCTGTTGAGGAACTCCTTGTCCTCCTCCGTGGTGACCTTGCGGGTCCAGAGGGTGGACTCCTTCGCGTAGCTGTTGAAGTAGTTGATGTTCGTCTTGCCGATGCAGGCGAAGTCGTGGTTGCCCGCGATCGTCGCCATCCCGTACTCACGCACCATCTTGATGCACTCGCGCGGGTTCGCGCCGTAACCCACGATGTCGCCGAGGCACACGATCTTGTCGCAGCGCTCGTCCTCGATGACCTTCAGGCAGGACGTGAACGCCTCGAGGTTGGCGTGGATGTCGGAGACCAGGGCGTACTTCACTCGGGGCTGCTCCGTCTCGCGCGTGACGCGTGCTCCCGCGCAGGCGGGCAGCACGAACCGGACCGACGCCGTCCAGGTTAACGGGGGTCCGGCGCGCTTACAATCGCACGGTCCAGGGGCTCGCGCGAGCCCCGGTCAGGGCCTGGCCGGCGTGACCCGGCGCGTCAAGCAGGGGAGGGGGACCGCGTGATCGGCCAGCCGCAGGCGCCCGTGATCGTCCTCGGCAGCCACAAGGGCGGGGTCGGGCGGACGGTCACGGCGGTCAACCTCGCGGCCATGTTCGCCCAGGCCGGCCGCCGGACGCTCCTCGTCGACTTCGACCCCAAGGGGGACGCCACGGCCAACGTCGGCCTGCCGCGCGCGCACGGCGAGCGGACCCTCGAGCGGCTGGCCGACCCCGACGCCTTCGTCGAGGACTGCCGCCCGGCGAGCTGCCCGCCCGGGCTCGACGTGCTGCCGGGCGGGCCGGTCATGGAGAAGCTGCAGGCGCGCCTGTGGCGCGACGAGGACCCGCCGATCGACCTGCTCAAGCGCGGCCTGCAGGTCGCGCGCCAGCGCTACCGCGTGATCGTCGTCGACGCCCTGCCGGCGCTCGACCCGCTCGGGTGCAACGCCCTGGCCGCGGCCGACGTCCTGCTCCTGCCGCTCTCGGGCACCGCCTTCTCCACCCCGGCCCTGTGCGAGACGATCGAGGCGGCCGAGCGGGTGTGCACGAGCAAGCTCCTGGTCGTCGGGGTGCGCATCGGCGTGCGCAAGGAGGAGATGCTCAGCGGACGCCAGGGCCTGCCGCCGACCCGCTGCGCCTGCATGGTCCTCGACAGCGGGATCGCCTACGACGCCCACACCCTCCTCCAGGCCACGGAGCGGGGGCTCCCCGTGTTCGAGTACGCCCCCGGCAGCCGGGTGGCCCGCAGCTTCATCGAGTTCGGCCGCGAGATGCTGGCCAGGGTGGTCGAGCGGCCGGCGGTGCCTTCGTCCGTCTGAGCCACCCCGAGCGTTCCATTCCGGGAATGGTCAGTAGAATGCGCGCGTTCGGGGAGCGCGTCAGGGGGGGACCACCGTGCGCATCGCCACCGCCATCGTCTCGCTCGCCGTCCTCGCCCCGGCCGTCGCCCGGGGGCAGGACGAGCCGAGCCCGCGCTGGCCGCCAGCCATCGACCCGCCCTCGGCCGAGGACGAGGAGGAGCGCGCCGCCGCCGAGGGCGAGGAGGTGCAGGTCGAGCGCGAGGTGGAGCTGCAGCGCATCCGGCTCGAGCTGGAGCGCATCCGCCGCGAGCGCCTGCGCATGGCCGCCGCGGAGCTGAAGCTCCGCGACAAGGCCCGCGACCTCGCCGACCAGTCGCCCGTGATCGCCCCGCGCGTCGAGGTGCTCCCGCTGACGCTCGAGCAGGCGATCGGCATGGCGCTCGAGAACAACCCCGACTACCTGGTCGAGCTCCTGCGGGCCCGCGCCGCGCAGGAGGAGGTGTCCGTCTCGCTGGGCGTCTTCGACCCGGTGATCGGGGTCGAGGCCACCTACGCGGAGAACCGGCAGCCGTTCTTCTCGGCGAACCCGTTCTCGGGCTTCCCGATCGGCCTCAACGTGGCGAGCAGCGACTCGCTGCGCATCTCGACCTCGATCTCCAAGCGCTTCATGACCGGCACCCAGGCGCGGGCCTTCTGGGAGGAGTCGCGCCAGAAGACCGAGAACGTGTTCGCGCTCAACCCCGCCTACGCCCCCGCGGTCGGGATCGAGCTCACGCAGCCGCTCCTGCGCGGCTTCGGCATCGACGTCAACATGGCGCCGGTGCGGATCGCCGAGAACCTGGCCCTCGGCGCCGACGCCGGCTACGCCGACTTCCTCATGGCGGCGACCGTCTCGGTCGAGGAGTCCTACTGGACGCTCGTCCGCGCGGAGGAGCAGCTCCGCTTCCAGGAGCGCTCGGTCGAGAGCGCGCAGAAGTTCCTCGACGACCAGCGCCGCCGGCGCGAGGTCGGCGCCGCGTCGGACCTCGACGTGGTCGTGGCCCAGGCGGGCGTCGCCGGCCAGCGCGAGGGCCTGATCGCGGCCGAGAACGCGCTCGAGGCCGCCCGCGACGGGCTCGTGCGCCTCGTGCGGCCGTCGTCGGAGTCGTCGCGCTGGGACGTGTTCATCATCCCGACCGACCGCCCCTGGATGCTCCCCGAGCCCGACCTCGACCCCGAGCGCACGGTCCAGCTCGCGCGCGAGCGGCGACCCGACGTCCACCGGGCGCTCCTCGACATCGACACGGCCGAGCACTCGCTCGTCCTGCGGCGCAACGAGGCCCTCCCGCAGCTCGACGCCTTCGCGCAGCTGCGCGAGGACGGCCTGGGCGGGCAGCACCACTCGGCCTGGACGGCGCTGGGCAGCGGCCGGTTCTACAGCTGGAACGCCGGCCTGCGGCTGAACCTGCCCCTGTTCCTGCGCAGCGAGCGGGCCCGCGTCCGCGCCGCCCAGCACGACGTCGAGCGCGCCGAGGCCGCGATCCGCGGCGTCGAGGCGAACATCGTCCTGCAGGTGCGCCGGGCGATCCGCGACGTGCGCACGGCCAAGGCGCAGATCGAGGCCACCCGCGCCTCGCGCATCCTCGCCGCCCGCCGGCTGCGGGCCACGCGCACGCAGGTCATCCACGGGACGGCCGTCCCGCGAGACGTGCTGCGCGACCTCGCCGACCTGGCCGCGGCCGAGAGCGCGGAGGTGCAGGCCTACATCAACTACCGCCTGGCCCTCACCCGCCTCGAGCAGGCCAAGGGCACGCAGCTCGACCGCTGGCTCGACCGCCTCGACCCGCGGGTCCGGCGCGCCCTCGACCGCGCCCCCTATTGAGACTCGACGGCTGCGGCCGCGGATGCCGGGCGAGGGGGGGCGCGCGCGGGTCTTCGGTGTGGCCCGCCTCGCAAGCTCCGTCCCGCGGCTGCGGTGCCGCAATCCAGGCGGCCCCTATCGCTCGCGGCCGTCCGCAGCCGCGGGCCTCCCGCTTGCTCCGGCGGCCCACCGGGGATCCGGCGATCGATACGACCCGCGCGCGCTCCCCCCTCGCCTCGGCCTCCGCGCCCTCGCCTCGCTTGCGGTTGCATTCCACCCGTGATCCTCCAGGCGAAGCCGCGAGGTGACGGAGGTCGAGGCCTGGACCTCGCGTGACCGACGGCTGCGGCCGCGGATGCCGGACGATCCGGCGTGCGCGCGGGTCGTTGGTGTGGCACGCCTCCGCAAGCTCCGTCCCGCGGCTGCGGTGCCGTCGATCCAGGCGGCCCCTATCGCTCGCGGCCGTCCGCAGCCGCGGATCTCCCGCTTGCTCGGGGGCCCACCGGGATCCGGCGATCGAGACGACCCGCGCGCGCGCCGGTTCGTCTCGGCCCCCGGTGACGACCGGGAGGGCGGCGGAAAGGGGTAGAGTGGCTCCCGAGCCATGCGCCGGACCGATGGGATCCTCCTGGCCTACCTCGTGGTCCGGCGCCGGCCGGCGACCCGCCAGGCCGTGCGAGAGGTCCTCTCCCGCCTCCCGGGTGACGACGCCTCGGCCGGATCGGTCGCCCAGGGCCTGATCCGCGCCAAGCTGCTCTCGCCGCAGGAGTACGTCCTCCTGCAGGCGCGGCTCGAGGCGGCGCGCCGCGCCTGCGCCCGCTGCGGGCGGGCGTTCGTGTGCGTCGCCGCGCCGACGGCGCGCAGCCGGCGCTGCCCCTGCGGGCACGTGAACCAGGTCGCCGCGGCCGACACGTCGGCGCGCACCCGCGCCGACGGCTCGCAGACGGCCCTCGCCGCCGTCGGCTCCGACGACGCGCACGCCACGACGACGGCTCCGGCCGGGGCGCGCCTCCCCAGACGCATCGGCCGCTACCAGGTGCTCGAGCGCGTGGGCGACGGCGGCATGGGGATCATCTTCAAGGTCCTCGACCCCGGCTCGCGCCGGGTCGTCGCCCTCAAGCTCCTGCGCGGCGACGCCTCCAAGGACGCGCAGGAGCGCTTCCAGCGCGAGACGCAGGCGATCGCGCGCCTGCGCCACCCGGCGATCATCAAGGTCCACGACGTCGGCCAGGACGAGCGCGGCCGGCACTTCTTCACGATGGACTTCGTGGAGGGCAAGGAGCTGGGCGAGGCCCGCAAGGGGCTCGACCGGGCGCGCTTCCTCGAGGTCGTGGCCACCGTGGCCGAGGGGCTCCACCACGCGCACGAGCAGGGGATCATCCACCGCGACATCAAGCCGCAGAACATCATCATCGAGGCCTCGGGCGCGCCGCGCGTGGCCGACTTCGGCCTGGCCCGCGACCTCGGCCGCTCGTCGCTCACCGAGGAGGGCGACCTCGTCGGGACGCCGCTCTACATGTCGCCCGAGCAGCTCCGCGGCGACCCCGACGCGATCGACCGGCGCACCGACGTCTACGCGCTCGGCGTCCTCCTCTACGAGGGCCTCACCGACGCGCTGCCCATCACCGCGAAGTCCTTCCCGGAGCTCCAGGCGCGCATGGCCAGCGAGGCGCCGGAGCGGCCCAGCGCGCGGCGCCCGGACATCCCGCGGGCGCTCGAGCGGATCGTCCTGCGGGCCCTCGAGAAGGCCCCCGACGACCGCTACCCGACCGCCCTGGCCCTGGCCGAGGACCTGCGCGCCTTCCTCCGCGGCGACCTCGTGGCGGTCCCGGGCCCGCCGCTCGCCTCGTCGGCGCTGCGCGTGGGCAAGCGGCTGGCGCGCCGCCTGCGGACGCCCGCCGGCGTGGTCGGGCTGGCCCTCCTGGCCATCGGCGTCGTGGGCACGGCCGCGCTGCTCCACGCGCACCGCCGCACCCAGGCGCACGCGGTCGAGCACGCCGCGCTCGAGGAGCGCAAGGCGCGCTGCGCGCGGGCGCTGGCGGCGGCGCAGGCCGCGCTGGCCCAGGGGCGGGCGCGCCTGGCCGAGGGGCGCCTCGAGGGCGCTCACCGAGGCGGCCTGGCGCTTCACGCGGGCGGGCGAGGCGGCCGCCCTGGTCGACGACCTCGCCGACCAGGCGCCGGCGCGACGCGGCCGCGCAGGTGGCCACGGTCCGCGACGACGCGCAGGGGCTCGAGGCGGCAGGCGCTGGCCGCGGCGACGCGGGCGCGCGCGGCGCGCGCGGGCCCTCTTCGCGGCCTTGCTCGAGCGCCGCCCGCGCGAGGTCGAGCTGCGCCTGGCGCTCGGCCAGCTCGAGCTGCGCGACGGGCACGTGCGCCCGGCGTTCGACCACCTGGCGCGGGTCCGGGCGCTGGCGCCGGACCGCCGCGACGCGCGCTTCTGGCTGGCCGAGGCCCACATGGCCGCCGGCCGGCCGAAGTTCGCCGAGGAGGAGTACGAGGCCGCGCTCGCCCCGCCCCGCGGCGACGGCGTGAACGTCGCCTGGGCGCTCGCCGGCCTGGCGCGGGCCCGGACGGCGCAGGGGGCGCTCTCGGCGGCGCGGGCCGACGTGGACGCCGCCCTGCGCGAGGACCCGAGGACCGTGCGCCGCGGCCGCCGGCCTGCTCGCTGAGGGCGCGAGGCCGACGCGCTGGCGGGCGGCCCTTCGACGAGGCCGCCCGCGACCACCCGGGCGACCCGCTCGTGCGCCTGCGCTGGGCGGCCTGGCCGGGCCCCGCGGAGCACCGCGCCCGGCGCTGAGGAGTTTGGCGCGGCGGTCGACCCGACGCCACGGCCCTGGCGCTCACGCGCGCGCGCGCCTGCGCGCGCTCGCCGGCGACGACGCCGCCGCCGAGGACGACCTGGAGCGCGCCCCTGGCGCGGGCGGGGCCGCGACCCTCGACCGGCGCCTGGCGCTGCTCGTGGCGGCGCGGCATCGCCGCGGGCTCGGCTGGTCTGTCGAGGCCGTCGCCGCGGGCCCACGCTGGCTGAGGCGCCCGGCCCGAGGCGGGCGCCGCCACCCGCGCCGCTCCTGCTCGAGCGGGGCGGCGGCCCGCGTCCAGGCGGGCGGCGGCGGACGACTGCTGGCTGCGGGCCGGATCCGAGCGGCCGCCGAGCTGGCGCCGTCGCCGGCGGTCGAGCGGCCCGTCACCTAAGGCTGCGCCGCCGCGACCGCGCGTGGCGCTCGCCGTCCTCAAGGGCGTGCTCGACGCCGCGCCCGACGACGTCGAGGCGCGGGTGCTCCACGCCCGCGCCCTCCTGGCCCTCGAGGATCCGCAGGCGCCGGCGGCCGTCGCCGCCGCCGCCGCCGCGCAGGCGCGCCTCACCCACGGCGAGCCGCGCCTGGCCGACCTCGTCGGCGCCGCGACCGACGAGGCCCTGCTGCTCCTGGCCGAGGGGCGCCACGCGCTCGACCGGGCGCGCCAGGCCGACCCCGGCCCGCTCGGGCGGCGCGCCCTCCTCGCCCGCGCGCGGCTGCTCCTCGAGCGCGCCGTGCGCCTGGCCCCCTGGCTGGCGCCGGCGCGCGTGGCCCTCGGGCGGACGCTGCTCCTCGGCGGCCAGCTCGAGCCGGCGCTGGCCGAGCTCGACCGCGCCGTCGAGACCGGCGGCACCGACGAGGCGCACGGCCTGCGGGGCGAGCTCCTGGCCGCGCTCGAGCGCCACGGCGACGCCGCGGGGGCGCTCGCCCGCGCGCTCGAGCTCCTGGCGGCCGTCCCCGACTCGCCGGCGCGGCGGCGGCGCGAGGCGGCCCTGCGCCTGGCCCGCGCGAGGTCGCTCACGACCCTCGGCCGCGAGCGCGAGGCCCTGCCCGACCTCGACCGGGCGGTCGCGCTCGCGCCCAAGGACGTCGGCGCCTACGAGCTGCGCGCGGCGCTCCTGCGGCGCATCGACGGCACCGGCGCGCGGGCCGCGGCCGACGAGGCGCGCGTGGAGCTCCTGCGCCACGGCTACACCGAGGTGTGCGAGCGCGCGCGCCGCGCCGCCTGGGAGGCCCGCGGGCGCGGCGACCACCTCGGCGCGGAGCGCTGCCTCGACGAGGCGTTCGCCGTGTGCTCGGCGGAGATCGACCCCGTGCGCCTGGCCGACCTGCACTTCCTGCGCGCCTTCATGCGCGTGCGGGCCTTCGCCCTGCCAGAGGCCCTGGTCGACCTGGCGGCGATGATCGAGCTCACGCCGCGCGGCTTCAACTACCTCTACGACGAGGTGACCGCCTACCGCGCCGGGCAGGGCTTCGACCTGCAGGCGATCCTGACCCGCGTGCGCGCGCTCGGGCCCGAGCAGGTCGACGTCGACCTCGACTTCCTCGAGGGCTTCGTCGCCTTCGCCGCCCTCGAGTTCGACGAGGCGCCGCCGGGCGCCGACGAGACCCGGCGCGGCCTGCGCGCACTCGACCGCTACCTCGAGCGCGCCCCGTCCCACGCCGGGGCGCTGCTCCTGCGCGCGGTCCTGCACGCGGCCCTGCGCGACCCGGCCCAGGCCGCGCGCGGGGTCGCGGCCGCGCTGGAGACCCAGCCCCCGCCGGCCTACGCGCACTACGTGCGCGCGCGGCTGCGCGCCCGCGCGCGCGACCTCGACGGGGCGCTCGCCGCGCTCGGCGCCGCCCTCGACGGCGGCTTCACCGTCTACCGCGCGATCGAGCTGCAGCGCGACCTCGACGGCGTGCGCGAGGACCCGCGCTACAAGCGGCTCGTCGAGCTGTCGCACGCGGCCGGCTACCTGGGCGACATCGAGCGGGTCGAGCGGATCATCCGCGACGGCGCGCGCGGGCGCGACCCGCGCGAGCTGTGGGCCGAGTGCGCGGGGGCGGCGTCGGCCGGGATCAAGGCCCTGCGCCGGCACCTCGAGGCCGACGACCCGGCGGCCCGGCTCACCGCCGCGCGGCTGTACCTGGCGCGGGGGCGGCAGCAGTTCCGCCTCGGCGACACCCGCGGGGCCGCGCGGGACGTCGCGGCCGCCCTGGAGGCCACGCCGCGGATCGTCCTCGACTACCAGCAGGTCGCCGAGGCCCTCGACGCGCTCGGCGCCAGCGCCGACCTGGCGCGCGACGCGCGTCCGGTCGAGGGCGAGCCCTTCCCCAGCGCCCGCTTCCGCGCCGCCGCGCCGGCGCTCGTAGGCGCCCTGCGGGGCGCCCGCGTGCCGCGCGAGGACCTCGAGGCCGCCGCCGCGCGGCTGGGCGACGGCCCCCGCGGGTCGGTCGTGCTCCAGGCCGTGCTCGTGCAGGCGCGTGGCGACGCTGGCGCCGCCCTGGACCTCTTGCGCGAGGCCGGCCCACGGGCAGGCCCGGACCTCGCGCCGGCGCTCGCCTGGGCCGAGGCGCGGGCGCACGCGGCCCTGGGCGCGCCGCGCGAGGCGCTCGACGCCCTGGCCCGGGCCGTCGAGGGCGGGCTGCGCGGCCCGCTCGCGCGCGACCCGGCCTTCCTCACCCTGTCGTCGGACCCGCGCTTCTCCAACCTCGCCACCCTGGGCCGCTCGCAGGCCGACCCCGGGTCGTCCTGGCGGTCGCGGTGAGCGACGTCAGGACCCGAGGAAGTCCTCGAGGAGGATGTCCGAGAAGGCCTGCTCGATGCGCCGCGGGCCGACCGCCGTCACGTCGTCCTTGAGCGTGAAGCTGCCTCGCTTGAGCAGCAGGAGCGCCTTGATCGCCGCGACGCCGCTCTTGCCCTCGTCGGTCTTGGCGTTGCAGGGCTGACCGGCGCGGAAGCTGACCCGCCCGAACACGCCCTCGCCGAAGATCTCGATCACGCCGGTCTTCTGCTCCGCCTCGACCTCCTGCAGGACGTCGGCGAGGGGGGTGGCCTCGAGGTCGCCCGTGGCGCCGCGCAGGGCCGCCACGTCCACCTGGACGGTCATGCCCGCCTCGGACGGGGGGCCCTGGAGCACGAGCGTGAACGGGCCGACGGTCAGCGCCTTGCCCAGCGGGAGCTCCACCGGCGTCGACCCCACGCGCACGCCGCAGAGGAACGTGCCGTTGGCGCTGCCCAGGTCGCGGACGGTCACGGAGTTCCCGCTGCGCAGGACCTCGGCGTGGGCGCGCGAGACCTCGCTGTGGGGCAGGATCATCGTGGCGTGGCCCGGCGAGCGGCCGATGACGATCGGCTTGCCGGCGTCGACGCGCATGGCGTCCGTGCCGTCGCAGCAGAGGAACAGCGCCGCCACGCCCACGCGCCCCGTGCCCTGGGCGGCGCGGGCGGCCTCGCGCACGCGGCGGACCTGGAGCCCCGAGTGCTCCGTCTCGGCCTCGAGCACGCCGCTGCGGACGCCCTCGTCGCTGCCCTGCCGGCGCTGCATGCGCCGCACGAGGGGCAGGAGGCTCTCCGCCCCGAGGAACATGAACGCCGCGTCCGGGCCGAAGCGGACGGGGACCCCGTCGGCGAGGGGCTGGGGCGCCTCGGGGGCGAGCTTCTTGCCGTCGACCAGCGTGCCGTTGGTCGACCCCACGTCGACGATCGTCCAGCGGCCGCCCTGCTCGCGCAGCTCGGCGTGCTTGCTCGACACCTGCTGGTCGGGGATCGACACGTCGGCCGTCGGGCTGCGGCCGACGAGGACCTTGCCGGACGCGGCGGGGCGGAGGAGGAACACGTGGCGGTCCGCCGGGCCGCCGCCCTCCACCTTGAGCTTGCCCTCCTGCAGGAGGAAGGGATGGTTGAAGCTCGCCCGGAACGCGGCGTCGTCGAGCGCGCCGAACCGCTCCAGGAACTCTCGCAACCTCACGCGTTCACCCGCGTCCGGCCCTCCGGCGGCGCCCGCGTCCGGGGCACCTTCGCCAGGCCTGATCGTGGCCCGGAGGGCGACCTCGTGTCAACGCTGGGGGAAGCCGGAGAACCTTCCTCGGGGCGGAGATGACCCCGTCACTCGATCACCCGCAGCTCACAACGCGAGCGCAGGAGGCGCTCGGCGCCGAGCGTCTCCTGGGTCACGCTGGCGGCCAGGAAGGCGCCGTCGCGCCAGCGGGCCTCGCCGCCGACGAGGAACCGGGTCGGCCCGTCGGCGTCGCTGTAGGTCTCGAAGACGGTGGCCAGGGCGGCCCGGGCCTGGGCCTCGGGCCGGGCGCTCAGGCGGCGCTCGCCCCCCATGGCCGGGCGGTCCCGCCAGCGGACCGGCCGGGGGTCGTCGTCGCCCGCGTGGCCCTCGACGTGGAGGGCGGCGCCGATGAGGCGCTCGAAGAAGGGGTCCGAGATGAGCCGCCGCAGGGCCCGCAGCGTCGTCGACTTGCCCAGGACGTCGGCGCCCTCGATGGGCAGGGCGGCGACCCGCGCGTGGAGGGCGCCGACACCCCCGACGTCGTGGACCCGCCCGGTCTCGAGGTCGAGCGCGAGGCGGAAGTGCTCGCCCGCGATGGCCCCCACGGCGCGCAGCGGGTGCTCGGACCCCGCCGCGCGGCTGTCGTAGGGCGCGCCGCCGCCGGGGACGCCGACGGCGGCCATGGCGAGCTGCACGGCCTCGATGCGCACGTCGAGGACGGCCGCGCGGTCGGCGACGTGGTCGACGGTGCTGACGAGGTCGCAGCCCACGGTCAGGACGAAGTCGTCACGCTCCTCGACGAAGTCGAGCCGCACGCGGCGCTGGTCGCCCGGCCGGTCGCCGAGCGGCGCCAGGCCCCGGCCGGCGCGCGGGGCGGCGCCGCCGGGGGTGGGGCGTCGCCGGCGGCGGGCGCGGCGGGCGCGGCGGGGCGGCCCAGGGCCGCCACGCCGGCGGCCACGAGGAGCAGCACGCCCGTGAGCGCGCCGAGCGCCACGAGCCCCGTCCGCGGGGGCGGCGGGGCCGCCTCGTCGGGGTCGCCCCGGAGGAAGGCGTCGAGCTCCGCCTGGAGCGCCAGGGCCGTCGCGGGCCGAGCGTCGGGGATCTTGGCCATCGCCCGGCGGCACAGCGCGTCGAGGGCGGGCGGCACGTCGGCCCGGGCCGGCCACGTCGGCTCGCGCTCGATGACGTCGCGGACGACCTCGAACGCGTTGCCGCGGAAGGGCGGCCCGCCGGCGAGGAGCTCGTAGAGGATCGCGCCGAGGGCGTAGACGTCGCTGCGCGCGTCGACGCGCTCGAGCTGGCCGCGCGCCTGCTCGGGCGGCATGTAGGCCGCCGTGCCCAGGAGGGCGCCCGTGCGGGTGAGCCGATCGCCGCCCTCCTCGCGCGCCAGGCCGAAGTCGAGGAGGACCGGCCGCCCGTCGGGGCGCAGGAGGACGTTCTGCGGCTTGAGGTCGCGATGCAGGACGCCCGCCGCGTGGACGGCGGCGACGGCGCCGCACAGGTCGCGCACGATGCGCGCGGCCTCGCGCGGGTCGACGGGGGCGCGGCGCGCGACGCGGTCGAGCGGCTCGCCCTCGACCAGCTCCGAGAGGATGAACGGCCCCTCCGGCAGCCGCCCGACCTTGTACAGGCGCACGACCGAGGCGTGGCGCACGCGGGCCAGGAGCATGGCCTCGCGCTGGAAGCGCAGCAGGGCGCTCGGGTCGGCCTGGGCGAGGACGAGCTTGAGCGCGCAGCGGCGCGGGAGCTCGTGGTCCTCGACCTCGTAGACCACGCCCATGCCGCCCTGGCCCAGCTTGCGCAGGACGCGGTAGGGGCCGATCGTCGGCGGCGGCGGGCGCACCGTCAGGCGGGGGGGGCGGCGAGGTCCACGAGCTTGGCGCCGGCGGCCACCGAGATCCCCACCCTGGCGTGGACGGCGTGGACGACGCCGCGCCCCTCGGCGCGGATCTCGTTCTGCATCTTCATCGCCTCGAGCACGAGGAGCACCTGCCCCTGCTCGACCGGATGCCCGGCCTCGACGCGGACCTCGACGATCACGCCCGGCATGGGGCTCTTGACGCTGCGCGGGCCCTTCTGCGCCTGGCCGGCCTTCGCGGCGGCGCCGGCGCGCGCGTCGACCGCGCGCACGCGCAGGGGCGGGCGGCCGTCGACCGACGCGATGAGCTGGCCGGGCTCCAGCGGGTCGGGCTCGAGCCCGACGGTCGCGCGCCGGTCGCCGCGCTCGAGCACGTAGAGCGGCGCCGGGTCGCCCCGGAGCCGCGCCGGCGCGGCGGGGCCCCCGCCGACCGCCACGAGCGGGCCGTCGGGGCCGTCGCGCACGTCGACCTCGAAGCTCCTGCCGTCGACCTCGACCGTGTAGCGCACGTCGACCTCCTACCCGCCCAGCGCCTCGCGCCGGCCCATGAGCACCCACGGCGAGGGGCCGGCCTGGCCCTTCGCGTCCGGCGCGGCGCGCCGGGCCGCCCGGTGCGTGGCCAGGGCGGCGGCCACGGCCACGGCCTCGGCCTCCTCGGCCGGCAGGGCGCCGGCGGACCGTCGCGCGCGCTCGACCCAGGGCAGCAGCCACTCGGTGTCGAAGCGGAAGCGGCGGAACTCCTCGTCGTCGGCCAGGAGCGGCGCCAGCGGCAGCGTCGTGCGCACGCCGCCGACGTGGAAGGCGCGCGCGGCGGCGGCCCAGCGCGAGATGGCCTCGTCGCGGTCGCGGCCCCAGACGATGAGCTTGGCCAGGAGCGAGTCGTAGTGCGGCGTGACCTCGGCGCCCTCGAACAGGGCCGTGTCGACGCGCACGAACGGCCCCGAGGGCAGGCGCAGGCCCGTGACGCGCCCGACCGACGGGGCGAAGCCCTGCCAGGGGTCCTCGGCGTTGACGCGGAGCTGCAGGGCGTGGCCGCGGGGCTGCCAGTCGTCCTGGCCGAGCGGCAGGCGGCCGGTCTCGGCGATGTCGAGCTGCGCGCGGACGAGGTCGACGCCGGTGACGGCCTCGGTGATCGGGTGCTCGACCTGCAGGCGCTTGTTCACCTCGAGGAAGTAGAAGCGCTGCTCCTGGTCGAGGAGGAACTCGACCGTGCCGGCGCCGCGGTAGCGGACGCGCTCGACGACGGCCACGGCGGCGCGGCAGATCCGCTCGCGCACCTCGGGCGAGAGCGCCTGCGACGGCGTCTCCTCGACGACCTTCTGCTGGCGGCGCTGGAGCGAGCACTCGCGCTCGCCCAGGTGGATCGCCTTGCCCTCGCCGTCGCCCAGGACCTGCACCTCGATGTGCCGGGCCGGGCTGACGCACTTCTCCAGGTAGATCACGCCCGTGCCGAAGGCGCTCTGCGCCTCGCCGGCGGCGCGGGCCAGGTCGGCCTCCAGCGACGCGGCGTCGCGCACGAGGCGGATCCCCTTGCCGCCGCCGCCGCCGGCCGCCTTGAGGAGCACGGGCAGGCCGACCTTCAGGGCCAGGGCGCGGGCGTCCTGGGCCGAGATCGCGCCGTCGGAGCCGGGGATCGTGGGCACGCCGGCGGCGTGGGCGACCTTGCGCGCCTCGATCTTGTCGTCGAGCTGCGCCGTCGCCGTGGGGCTCGGGCCGATCCACACGAGGCCGGCGTCCTCGACGGCGCGCGCGGCCGGCGCGCGCTCGGAGATGAACCCGTAGCCCGGGTGGACGCCCTGGGCGCCAGTGCGCCGGGCGGCGTCGATGATCTTGTGGACGTCGAGGTAGCTCTGCGCCGGCGCCGGCGGGCCGATGCACACGGCCTCGTCGGCCAGGCGCACGTGCAGGGCGTCGCGGTCGGCCTCGGAGTAGACGGCCACGGCCTTGCGGCCGGTCTCGCGCAGGGCGCGGATGACGCGGACGGCGATCTCGCCGCGGTTGGCGACCAGGACCTTGTCGAGGGCGGGCATGGGGCGTCCTGCCTAGAGGGGGATGTTCCCGTGCTTCTTGGGCGGGTTCTTGTCGCGCTTGGTCGCCAGGCAGTCGAGGCCCTGGATGAGCCGGGCGCGCGTCTCGCGCGGGTAGATCACCGCGTCGACGTAGCCCAGGGCGGCGGCCTCGTACGGGTTGCAGAACTTCTCCTCGTACTCGTGCGTGAGGCGCGCCGCCTCGGCCGCCGGGTCCTTGGCGGCGGTGATCTGCCCGCGGAAGATCACCTCGACGGCGCCCTTGGCGCCCATGACGGCGATCTCGGCCGTGGGCCAGGCGTAGTTGAGGTCGCCGCGGATGTGCTTGCTCGCCATGACGTCGTAGGCGCCGCCGTAGGCCTTGCGGGTGATCACCGTGAGCTTGGGCACGGTGGCCTCGCAGTAGGCGTAGAGCAGCTTGGCGCCGTGCTTGATGATCCCGCCGAACTCCTGGTCGGTGCCGGGCAGGAAGCCCGGGACGTCGACGAAGGTCACGATCGGGATGTTGAAGCAGTCGCAGAAGCGCACGAAGCGCGCCGCCTTGACCGAGGCGCGGATGTCGAGGACGCCCGAGAGGTTGTTCGGCTGGTTCCCGACGATCCCCACCGTCCGGCCGCCGAGGCGGGCCAGGCCGACGACCATGTTCCTGGCGTGGTGGGCGTGGACCTCGAGGAAGGAGTCCTTGTCGACGACGCGCCGCACGACGTCGAGCATGTCGTAGGGCTTCGTCGAGTCGGCCGGGACGAGGCGGTCGAGGTCCTCGTCGGCGCGGTCGTCGCTCGCCTCGCAGGGGAGGCGCGGCGGGTCCTCGGCGTTGTTCTGCGGCAGGTAGGCGAGGAGGTCGCGGATGAGCGACAGGCAGGCGGCGTCGTCGGCGCGCACGAAGTGCGACACCCCGCTGGTGCGCGCGTGGACCCAGGGGCCGCCGAGGTCCTCGTGGCTGACCTCCTCGTGGGTGACGGTCTTCACGACCGACGGGCCGGTCACGTACATGTAGGACGTGTCCTCGACCATGGCCACGAAGTCGGTGATCGCGGGCGAGTAGACGGCGCCGCCGGCGCAGGGGCCGAGGATGGCCGAGATCTGCGGGACGACGCCGGAGGCGAGGGTGTTGCGCAGGAAGATGTCGGCGTAGCCGCCGAGGCTCTCGACGCCCTCCTGGATGCGGGCGCCGCCCGAGTCGTTGAGGCCGACGACCGGGGCGCCGACCTTCATGGCCATGTCCATGACCTTGCAGATCTTCTTGGCGTAGGCGCCCGAGAGCGAGCCGCCGAAGACGGTGAAGTCCTGCGAGAAGACGAACACGCGCCGGCCGTTCACGAGGCCGTGGCCGGTGATCACGCCGTCGCCGAGGACCTTCTTGTCGTCCATGCCGAAGTCGATGCAGCGGTGCTTGACGAAGGCGTCGAGCTCCTCGAACGTCCCCGGGTCGAGGAGCAGCTCGACCCGCTCGCGCGCGGTGAGCTTGCCGCGCTTGTGCTGCGCGGCGACGCGCTCGGGGCCGCCGCCCGCCAGGGCCTCCTGGCGCATGCCCTTGAGCTTGTCGAAGCGCTGCTCGATCGTCGGTGCCACGGGCCGGCCCTCGTCTGAACGCCCTGCGCCAACCACCGCGGGCGGGCCGCGGTTTTACCACGGCGGCGGGCGGGCGGCCCCCGCACGACCGCCTGTCGGGGGGCGGCCTACGATGGGGGGCGCCGGGCCGGGCTCGGGGCGGCCGGAGGAGCGACGACGATGATGAGTTCTACCCGCGAGCGCCCGCGCGACGCCCTGCGCCGGGTCTTCGGCTTCGACGACTTCCGCCCCGGGCAGGCGGCGGTGATCGAGCGCCTGCTGGCCGGGCGCTCGACCCTGGCCGTGTTCCCCACGGGGGCGGGCAAGAGCCTGTGTTACCAGCTCCCGGCGCTCCTGCTCGACGGCCTGACGGTCGTCGTGTCCCCGCTGATCGCCCTGATGAAGGACCAGGTCGACGCGCTCGAGCGGCGCGGGGTGGCGGCAGCGCGCCTCGACAGCACGCTCACGCGCGAGGAGACGCAGGCCGTCCTCGAGCGCATGGCGGGCGGCGGCCTGCGGCTGCTCTACGTGGCGCCGGAGCGGCTCTCGAACGAGCGCTTCCTCTCGCGGCTGCGGCGCGTGCGCGTGCCGTTGCTGGCGGTCGACGAGGCGCACTGCATCTCGGAGTGGGGGCACAACTTCCGGCCGGAGTACCTGAAGGTCGCCCGCACGGCGCGCGACCTGGGCGTGGGCGCGGTGCTGGCGCTCACGGCCACGGCGACGCCGTCGGTGGCCGAGGACGTGCGGCGGGCGTTCGGGATCGACGCGGCCGACCACGTGCAGACCGACCTGTTCAGGCCGAACCTGACGCTGCACGTGACGCCCTGCCCGGCGGCCGTGGCCGACCGCGTGCCGCTGCTCCTCGAGCGGCTGCGCGCGCAGCCGGGGCCGACGATCGTCTACGTGACGCTGCAGCGCACGGCCGAGGAGGTCGCCCGCGCGCTGACGGCGGCCGGCGTGGCGGCGAGCGCCTACCACGCCGGGCTGGAGGCGCCGGCGCGGGCCGAGGTCCAGGACGCGTTCATGGGCGGCGCCCTGCGGGTGGTCGTGGCGACGATCGCCTTCGGCATGGGGATCGACAAGGCGGACATCCGGGCGATCTACCACCTGAACCTGCCCAAGACGCTCGAGGGCTACGTGCAGGAGGTCGGCCGCGCCGGGCGCGACGGGGAGCCGGCGCGCTGCGAGCTCCTCGCCTGCGAGGACGACCGGATCGGCCTGGAGAGCTTCACCTACGGCGACACGCCCACCCCCGAGGCGGTGCGGGCGCTCGTGGACGAGGTGCTCGGCGGCGACGAGGCGTTCTCCGTGTCGGTCTACGACCTCTCCCAGGCGCACGACATCCGCCCGCTGGTCGTCGAGACGGCGCTGACCTACCTCGAGCTCGAGGGCGCCCTGCGCGCCACCGGCCCCTTCTACGCCGGCTACCGGCTGCGCTTCCTGCGTGACGAGGACGAGGTGCTCGGCCGCTTCGACGCGGGGCGGCAGGCGTTCCTGCGCGCGGTGCTCGCGGCGGGCAAGCGCGGGCGGACGTGGCTGACGCTCGAGGTCGGCCAGGTCGTGGCCGCGACGCGCGAGCCGCGCGAGCGGATCGAGGCGGCCCTGCGCTACCTCGAGGAGCAGGGCGACCTCGAGCTGCAGCCGTCGGGGCTTCGCCAGGGGCTGCGCCGCGCGCCCGGGGCGCCGGCCGTGGACGACCTCACCGACCGCCTCGTGGCGCTGTTCCGCCGGCGCGAGGAGCGCGACATCGAGCGCACGGCGCAGGTCCTGCGCTTCGCCCGCGACCCCGGCTGCCTGGTCGCGCACCTGCTGGCGCACTTCGGCGAGGCGGGCCGCGCGCCCTGCGGGCGCTGCACGAGCTGCCGCGCGCCGTCGAGCGTCCCCCGGGCGATCCCCGCGTCACCCGCCCCGCGCCTCGACGACGCCGCGGCCGCCCTGGTCGCCGCGCTGCGGGCCGAGGGCCACGCCGCCCTGCGCCTGCCGCGGCAGCTCGCCCGCTTCCTCTGCGGGCTCACCAGCCCGGCCACGAGCCGCGCGCGGCTGGGCCGCGACCCACGCTTCGGCCGGCTCTCGCACGTGCCGTTCGGCGAGGTGCTCGCGTTCGTCGAGGGCCGGCCGCCCGGCTGACGTTCACCCCTGCGCGCGCCGCTCGGCGGCCCAGCGGCGGATCGCCTCGGCCTCGTCGGGCGGGATGGGCCAGGTCGGCGCCACCGCCGGGCCGCGGCGCCAGTCGACCCCGTGCTCCTCGCCGCACGCGCGGCAGCGGTACCGGTCGCTCTCGACGCCCTCGTGCGTGCGCTCGGCCGGGCCGGCGCACTCCATGCAGGGCACGATCCGGGCGTGGGGTCCTCCGGCCACGGTCGCCTCCGGCGCGAGCGTGGTCGCGCCTGGCCGGGCGGTCAAGTCTGCGGCTGAGCGTCGACCTCCCGCCGGAGGTCGACCCCGGCCGGCGCCGAGGCGGTCCTCAGGGCCGTCATCGGCTCGTCGTCGAGCGACAGGACCGAGAGCGTGCCGTCGGTCTCCAGCACCACGGCCCCGACGTCCTCCAGGCGGGCGACGCCCTGCGCCCGCAGCGCGGCGAGCACCTCGTCCTCGAGCACCCGCTCCTCCTGCAGGGCCGCCGGGAGGAGGCGGCCGCGCAGGGCGAGCAGGCGCGGCTCCGACTTCACGAGCCGGCTCACGAACCCCGACCGCGTCGACGACCAGGCGATCAGCCACTGGAGCCCGACGAGGAGGGCCAGCGCCGTGACGCCCTCCGCGAGGGCCACCTCCCTGGAGAGCAGGATCGTCGCCAGGGTCGAGCCCAGGGCGACCGTGACCACGAGGTCGAAGGCGTTGAGCTTCGAGAGCGTGCGCTTGCCGGAGACCCTGAGGATCGCGACGAGCGCCAGGTAGGCCGCCACGCCGACGACCAGCGTGCGCGCGGGGCCCGACCAACCGGAGAAGAACAGCGCCTCGGCGCCCATGTCCGCCTCGCGCCCCCGCTGTCGGTCATCATCGTCGCCGATCCCTGCGCGCCGTGGGGCGGCCGGATCGCCGCCTTCCGCCCGTCGCCAGGCGCGGGTAGGCTCACGAGCGAGCGCCCGTAGCTCAATTGGATAGAGCATCGGACTTCGGATCCGAGGGTTGGGGGTTCGAGTCCCTCCGGGCGTATCGAGCTGAACTGCGGTGCTCCTCGAACGGGTCGACAACGCCCGCGAGTTTGAGTTCGCGGTCCGCCCGGAGCAGGACTTCCAGCGCGAGTGCAGCCCGTCGCTGTAGCCGCGGCGCCGATCCGCACCGTGCGTGCACGCGACTACGTGCTCGAGCTTCAACGGGCCGGCGTGAGGCTGACCGAGCTCGCGTGGCGCTCTGCGTCGGGCGCGCGACGGTCGTCCGGCGCCTTGCGCGCGCCCGAGCGGAGGCGCTGCTCGCCTGAACGTCGTCAGGCGCCGCGCGGCACCTTGCGGAGGCGCTCGATGCACGCGGCGAGGCTTGGCGCGACGGCGGCCGCGACCTCGGGACGCCAGTGGTCGGTCGCGAAGGCGACGATCTTCTCCGTGTAGCCCGGGCCGACCCGGCCGGACATGCCCTGCTTCACGGGCACCGACTCGCGGATGTCCTTGATCTTCGACTTGCGCGCGAGGTTCACGACCTCGGTCTTGGGGTCGCGCAGGGACTCGGGATCGCGCGGCACCCTCGTGAGCGGCACGCCGTAGAAGGCGGCGAACCGCTCGCGGTCGGCCATGAGCCACGCCTCGGCGGCCCGCACTGCGACTCGAAACGTCATCTGGGAGGAAGACGTCGGGAGCAACGTCGCGACCAGCGTCGGCGCGCAGTCGGCGTCCATGTCCAGGTCGCGGAGCACGAGCCAGGGTGCGTGCTTGGCGGCGTTGTTGTACGCCTTCAGGCACTTGTCGAGGTTCCCCTTCCCGTCGCTGGGGTAGAAGCTGCCCATCGCGAGTCCGACGTGTTCCAGGAGCTTCTTCGCGATCGGAACGTCGCCGTCGCCTTCGCACGCCACCGTGACCAGCGTGACCATTGGGTCAGTCCCAGAGGCTGAGCTGCTGGACGTCCTTCGGCGCGGTCCGCGGGAGCACCGCCTCGCCGATGGATAGGCCGCCCTCGACGAGCGCCCTGATCTCCTTCAGGTCCGCCGCGCGCCGCACCTTCGTGTCGGTCGTCGACGCCTCCAGGATCAAGACCTCCTCGGGCGAGATCCCCGGGTCGCTGAGGAGCTCGGCGGAGTGCGTGCTGACCAGGATCTGCCGCCCCGTCTTCCGTCCGAGCTTCGACATCATCCTGGGGATCTGCCGCACGACGGCCGAGTGGAGCGACAGCTCCGGCTCCTCGAGCAGCAACGGGGCCGTGCCGTCGAGGAAGACCCACAACAGCCCGATGAGCCGGAGGGTGCCGTCCGAGAACTCGACCTCGCTCTGCCTTCCAGCCTTCGGCCGCCAGTGCTCGTAGAGGGCCTTCAGGTGGGGCGCGCCCTTGGCGTCGCGCTCCAGCTCGAGGTCCCTGAGCTGCGGGACGGCGATCTTCAGAGCGCTCTCGATCTTCTTCAGGCGCGACTTCTGGGTCTTCTCCGTGGTGCGCGCGAGCTGCTCGAGGAAGTCGCCGCCGTATGGATCGCTCTTCTTGCCACCCGACCGGTCCGGCTCCCGGATGAGCTGGGGCACGACGTGGAGGTAGTGGACGCGTGAGAAGAACTGCGCGAGCTCGCGGAACTGCTTGTTCGAGTTGACCTGTTCGAGGTGCGTCTGGGTGAGGCGGTCCTTGTCCTGGTTGTCCTGCTCGTCGGGCCGCTTCAGGATCTCCTTGTCGTTCTTCGTGACGACTTCCTTGGCGATCAGCGGCCGCCCGCGGTTGTCCTGGTTGAACGCGAGCAAGTACTTCCAGCGCGAGTCGGGCGCGAGTTGAACGTCGACCTCGATCGAGACGTTCGGATACCGACGGGCATGGAGCGATCGGATCTGCGAGACGCCACGACGGTCCTGGACGGCCCGCTGGAAGCCCTTCTGCGGGTCGCCGACGTCTCTGAGGAACTTGAAGATGTCGAGGAAGTTCGACTTGCCCGCGGCGTTCGGGCCAACGAGGAACGTGCGCTGCTGCAGGTCGACATCGACCGTCAGGAAGTTCCGCCAGCTCTCCAGCTTCAAGTGCGTGAAGCTCACCAGGACCTCGGCGAAACGGTGAGTCTATCAGGGAAGTCAGACGCGGCAGACGCGGCCAGGCATCGCGACCGACGCGCAGAGCCGGTGGCGTACTCGACGCGCATGCCGCTACCGTGCCGCAATGGTGGTCGGGTCGTCGGGGACCTTCCACGCCCGGGCCGCGTCCCAGCCGCGCTGGAAACACTCGAGCACCGAGCTTCCGTCGAGCCTCACCACGCGCTTGCCGGACGGGTTCTCGTACGGCCTTCGGTACACGAGGACGACGCTCTTGCCCCACGTCCGGCCCCGACGCTCTCTGCGCGCCGGCGTCCTTTGTTCTTCTTGTTCACGAACGTGTTCCATACCCGGCGAGACCTGCTCACGAGCCGCGAAAGACCTCCAGCCGATAGGGTCTCGTCCGACGATGGACGACGAGCATGTGGCCGTCGTCGCACCAGTACGACTGCGAGCTTGCCCCACCGGAACAGGAGCTCGACCTCGGCGTCGGTGCGGGCCTGCTCCTCGTCGCCGTGCGGCAACCGCCGGAGCGACTCCTGCTACGCTCCCGGTCGAAACCCACGTGACCGACACGTCCCTCCACCCCCGCCTGCGCGACCCCGCGACGCTCGCCGCCCTCGCGCGTGACTACCGCGCCTGCGGCGGCAACTTGCGCGTCGCCGACGTCCTGGCGCCAGGTCTGGCCGCGGCGCTGCCCGACCTCCTCCTGTCGCTCCCGTTCAGCGCGCACCACGTGCAGGACGACCACGTGCGCTGCTTCTTCTGGCGCTGCGTGATCGGGGTCCCGCCCGAGGGGCTCGGCGCGCTGCCGCCACCGCTCGACCTGCTGGGCCGCTTCGTCACGCAGGACCTGCCGGCGCTGGCCTC
The DNA here is from genome assembly GCA_019636275.1 of Planctomycetota bacterium. GTDB lineage: Bacteria > Planctomycetota > J058 > J058 > J058 > JAMLIC01. The sequence goes on from JAHBXY010000022.1 coordinate 49,154, forward strand.
GGCGATCACCGGCCGGCCCGTGCGCGGGCCGGTCGAGGACTGGCTGCCGGTGTGCCTCTACCGCAAGGGCTCCTACCTCGACGCGCACGAGGACCATGGCATCGACCGCGCGGTGGCGTTCGTCCTGGGCCTCACGCGCGGGGCCTGGCCGGCGGAGGTCGGCGGGCACCTCGAGTTCCTGGCGGAGGACCGGGAGACCGTGGTCGAGCGCCGACCGCCCGGATTCGACACGCTCGACCTCTACGACGTGCGGCCGGTCGTGCGCTGGCACCGCGTCCCGCTGCTCGTCGAACACGTCGAGCGCCTCACCGTCAGCGGGTGGCTGCCGTCGTCGCCGGAGGCGACGACGTGCTAGCCGCCGACCTGCGCCGGCCCGAGCGCCTGGCGGCCCTGCGCCGGGCCTGGGCGGCGGGCGAGGCCCTGCGCGTGGCGCCGGCGCTCGACGAGGGCGAGGCCCTGGCGCTGCTCGAGGCGACGCGGCGCGAGCCCCACGCGCTCGTCGTGCCCGAGGCGCCGCCGATCAGGTTCCAGTTCTGGAAGTGGGCCGGCATCCCCGAGGCCGCCTGCGAGCACGCGCTGTGTCGGCTCGGGCGCTGGACGCAGACCGACCTGCTGGCCTGGGTCGAGGCCGTCACGGGCCTGGCGCTGGCGCCGCCCCCCGAGGGGCCGCCGTGCGCCGCGGCGCTCTACACGAAGGGCAGCTACCTCGACGCGCACGACGACTACGGCCGCGGCCGCGCCGTGGCCTACGTGCTCGGCCTCACGCCCGCGCCGTGGCCCGAGGCCGACGGCGGCTGGCTGGAGTTCCTGGCCGCGCAGGACGGCCCGGTCGTCGAGGCCCGGCCGCCGGGCTGGAACACGCTCGACCTGTTCGACGTGCGCGCCCCAGGGCGGTGGCACCGCGTGACGCTCCTGCGCGAGCACCACCAGCGGCGGACGATCGCGGGGTGGTTCCACCCGCGGTAGCGCGCTCCGCGGGCGCGGCATACGCTCGCGCCGATGCCGACCGGCCCGCTGAAGCTCCTCGGGCGCTACGCGCGCTGGCTGCACACCGGCTGGCCCGCCGGGACGGTCGAGCCGCTGCCCGAGGTGGCCGAGGATGGGACGACGTCGATCCCCGGCCTGCGCGTCGTCGGCGACCTGACCGGTGCGCCGCTCCTCAAGCTGGCCGCCGACTCGGGCGCCCGCGCCGCGCAGGCGATCGCCGCGGAGCTCGGCGGCCCGGGCGGCGAGCCGGACCTCGTGGACGTGGCCGTCGTCGGGGCCGGCGTCGCGGGCGTCGCCGCGGCGCTCGAGGCGCGGCGCCTGGGGCTCTCCTGCGTGGTCCTGGAGGCGGCGCGCCCGTTCGCCACGATCGCCGACTTCCCCCGCGGCAAGCCGATCTTCACCTACCCGACCGACCTGACCCCCGAGGGCCCCCTGCAGCCGGCGGGCGAGGTCAAGGAGGCGCTGCTCGCAGACCTCGAGGCGCAGGTCGCCGCGGGCGGCCTCGAGGTCGTCCGCGCGCGGGTCGACCGCGTCGCGCGCGCGGGCGCGGCGCTGGTCGTCCACCACGCCGACGGCGCGACGACGCGCGCCCGGCGCGTGGTCCTGGCGATCGGGCGCAGCGGCGACCTCCGCCGCCTGGGCGTCCCGGGCGAGGGGCTGGACCTCGTCCGCCCGCGCCTCCACGACCCGGCCGACCACACGGGCCAGCGCGTCCTCGTCGTCGGCGGCGGCGACGCGGCCGCCGAGGCGGCGCTGGCCCTGGCGCGCGCCGGCGCGCGCGTGACGCTCTGCCACCGCGGGCCCGCGCTCGTCCGGCCCAAGCCCGAGCTCCGCGCCGCCGTCGACGCGCTGGCCGCGACCGGCGGGCTGGCCCTGCGCCTCGGGTCGCAGGTGCGCCGGATCGAGCCGGGCCGGGTCGTCGTGTCCGGGCCGGCGGGCGACGACGCGCTCGAGGTGGACGCGGTCTTCCCGATGCTCGGCCGCGCCGCGCCGCTCGACCTGTTCCGCCGCTCCGGCGTCCCGATCCGCGGCGAGTGGCGCCCCACGCGCGTCGCGGCCTTCGCCGGTTTCCTCCTCCTCTGCGCCGCCCTCTACCTGTGGAAGCAGGCGGGCAGCCCGCTCCACCCCGGGCCGGACGGCTTCCCGCACACCGTCCCCGGCCTCCTCGCCGCCCTCGGCGTGGACGTCGACGACCGCGCCTCGCTCCTGGGCACGCTCGCCTGGTCGATGCGCTCGCCCGGCTTCTATTTCACGCTCGTCTACTCGGTCGTCGTCGTCGCCTTCGGCGCGCGCCGCATCCGCAGGCGACGGACGCCCTACGTCACCTGGCAGACGCTGACGCTGATCGCCGTGCAGGTGGTGCCCCTGTTCCTCCTGCCCGAGCTGATCCTGCCGAACCTCGGCTACCGCGGCGCCTTCGCCGACGGGGCCGGCAAGGCCCTGGCCGACCACCTGTTCCCGCTCTACACGGCCAGCGACGCCGACTGGCCGGCGTGGGGGCACCCCAGGGCCTACTGGAAGGCCTACGGCCTGGTGCTGGCCTGGCCGCTCTTCTTCTACAACGTCTGCGACCCGTCGCTCGCGACCTTCCCCTGGGCCTGGCTGGCGATCGGCGGCGCGCAGACGTTCGTGCTCATCCCGCTCCTCGTGTGGCGCTGGGGCAAGGGCGCCTACTGCGGCTGGCTCTGCTCGTGCGGCGCGCTGGCCGAGACGCTCGGCGACGCCCACCGCGCGAAGATGCCGCACGGGCCGGGCTGGAACCGGCTGAACCTCGTCGGCCAGGCGCTCCTGCTCGTGGCCTTCGCGCTCCTCGCCCTGCGGCTGGCGTCCTGGGCCGCGCCCGGGTCGTCGGCGGGGCGCTGGTTCGCGCTGCTCTTCGACGGCACGGCCGACGGGCGGCACGTGAACCCGCTCGCCTACAAGTGGCTCGTCGACGTCGGCCTGGCTGGGATCGTGGGCGTCGGCTGCTACTTCTGGCTCTCGGGGCGCGTGTGGTGCCGCTTCGCCTGCCCGCTGGCGGCGCTCATGCACGTCTACGCGCGGCTGTCGCGCTTCCGGATCTTCGCCGACAAGCCGCGCTGCATCTCGTGCAACGTCTGCACGTCGGTGTGCCACCAGGGCGTCGACGTGATGGCCTTCGCCAACAAGGGCCAGCCGGTCGAGGACCCCCAGTGCGTCCGCTGCGGCGCCTGCGTCCACGCCTGCCCGACCGGGACGCTGGCCTTCGGCCGCCTGGGCCGCGACGGCGCGCCGATCCTCGACCGCCTCGTCGCCTCGCCCGTCCACCTGCGCGAGGGCGCCCGGCGGCTCCCGGTGGTCAGGCGTCAGGGCTGACGCGCGGCCCGGTCGACGCGCCAGGCCAGCGCGGCCGCGCCCAGGTAGAGCCCGTAGGCGCTGGCCCCCAGCGCCAGGGTCGAGCTCGGCGTCGGGACGACGTGCTCGTGCAGGAGCTGCACCAGAACCAGGACCGCCACCGCCGCGTCGCCCGGCCATCGCGCCGCGGCGGCCAGGCGCGGCCGCAGGAGGAGCCAGGCGCCCGCGAGCAGCGCCAGCTCGAGCGCCCAGGGGACCACCGGCAGCCGCCACAGCCCCAGGCCCACGGCCGGCTCCTGCGTGAACCCGAGCGGCAGGTCGGGGACGTGGACGACGAGGTCCGCCAGCCAGTGCGACGTCACCGCGGCGCCGAGCGCCGCCCCGACGCCCGGCCGCCGGGCGAAGGCGCCCACGACCGCGCAGACGAGGCCCAGGGCGACGGCGGCCGGCAACGAGTGCGTGTAGACGCCGTGGGTGACCTCGAACACCGGCCGCCCGCCGGGCACGACCCGTGCGGACTCGAGGCCCACCGCCGCCAGGGCGAAGAAGCCCAGGTCCAGCGCCTGGACGGCCAGGAACAGCGCCCACAGCGGCGCGTCCGGGGCGGCCCGGCGCAGGAGGAGGGCGGGGGCGTAGTGGCCGACGAGCACGCGAGGAGCCTACCCCGCCACACGACGAGCGGTCGACTCGATAGTGTGGCCGGCCCGAGGTGCGACGTGACCCACGACGATCCGGACGAGCTGCGGAGCCTGCAGGAGCGCGCCGACCGCGGCGAGAAGCTCACCCCGGACGAGCAGCAGCGCCTGCTCGAGCTCCTCGACCTGAGGCTCGGCGCGGTCTCCCGCGAGGCGCGCCGGGCGTCGAGCGGGCCGGTGGCCGAGGTCGACCAGATGATCTCGGCCGTGCGGGCCCTCGGCGCGCGGATCGAGGCGCTGGCCGAGGACGACGCGGACGCCTTCTCCGACGCGGCGGGCGACCCCGACGCGACGCCGGTCCTCGCCGCCGCCCTGCTCGACGCCGCGGAGCAGGTCCTGTTCCACGCCGGCGGGAGCTGGGACCGGGAGCCGCACCTCGAGACCGTCCGCGCCAGCTTCACCAAGCTGGCCGCCCAGCTCGCCCGGCAGGAGGAGCTGGAGGCGAAGTCGCACGAGGGGTTCGAGGACGACGACGAGGACGACGACGAGGACGACGAGTGATCGGCGCCGCTACCGGCGGGCGCCGACGGCGCCCGCCGCGATGCGGGTGAGGACGGTCGTCTCGCTGCTGACGAGCGCCGCAGGCGCGCGGGGCTCGCGCCAGGTGACGACGCGCTCGAGGGGCAGGGGCAACCAGGGCACGGTCCAGGTCTCGATCGTGCACGGGAGGCCGAGGTCGGTCGTGCCGGGCTCCCGGCGGTAGGTGCAGGCGAACGTCCCCGCCGGGACCGTCACGGTGGCGGGCTCGCCCGGAGGGTCCGGCGTGAGCGCGAAGCGCGGGACGGCCGGCCGCTCGGGGCGGAGCTCGTCGGCTGCGTCCGAGGCGTGCACCTCGACCCGCACGACATCGTCCAGCTCCCAGAGCACGCGGTAGCGTCGCTCGAGCACGCTCGGGGCCCCAGGCTCGACCCACTCCGACTCGCCCCGCCCGCCGCAGATCACCCGTGCGGGCACCTTCGTCTCGGTGCGCGTCTCGAGCTCGGCGCCCCGGCCGAGGACGGCCCAGGCGCTGCGCGGTGGCGCCTGCGGCGTATCGGGCGCCTCGGAGCGCGCGGACGTCATGAACGCGAGCGAGAGCGCGGCCGCGAGCAGGGCCACGGTCCGCCAGGTCCGCCGGCCGCGTGCGGGCGGCGCCGGCTCCGGCGCCCACTCCCAAGGCGCCAGGGATCCGCACCCGAGCGTCGGGCACGCCGGCAGCTCGAGCTGGCACGCGTCGTGGACGAGCGTCGCGCAGGCGGGGCAGGTCAGCGCGGCCTCGACGATCGCGCCGCGGCAGTAGGCGCAGCGCGGCGCGACGGCCGAACGGGCGACGACCCGGAGGGTCACTCGCGGCTGTAGGACGACCGCAGCGGCATGGCGCGCTGCACCGCATCCGCAGTCTCGACGTCGACCTCGATCACGCGCCCGTCGACGAGCTCGAGCCAGTAGCGCCGGTGCCCCTCGTCGCGGCCGATCACGCGGATGACCTCATCGAGGCGCTCGGGCGGGACCCGCAGGACGTCGGCGCCGCTCTCGACGCGCGCCGCCGGCGCGTCGTCCGCCGCCTCGTCGACGTGCGTCTCCTGCGCGCCGATGACGACGACGCGCGTGGTCGGGTCGACCGACACGGGCAGGTGCAGGGGGTCCGCGCGGTAGTCGCGCTCGGCCGCCGGCGCCGCCGTGGCGGCCGGGGCGACGGACTGCGCCGCGACCGGCTGGACCCAGGCGACCGGCGCGGGCGCCGGGCGGTGGGCCTGCGCGCCGAGGAGCGCCGCGCTGGCGACGGCGAGGCCGATCACGCCCACGGCGCTCAGGAACGAGCGCATGGGCAGGTCGCGGGCGCTGGTCGGCACGTAGTCGCTCGGCGCCGGCGGACGCCGCACCTGCCGGGTCGTGCTCCGCGGCGCGGCCGCGGCGCGCTCGGGCTCGCGGGGGCGAGCGACCTCGGGCTGCCGGGTCGTGCTCCGCGGCGCGGTCGCGGCGCGCTCAGGCTCTGGGGCTGCCGGGTCGTGCTCCGCGGCGCGGCCGCAGCGCCGCTCAGGCGCGCAGGCGACCTCAGGCTGCCGGGTCGTGCTCCGCGGCGCGGCCGCAGCGCGTCGAGCTCGGGCCGGCGGCTCGCCGGCGCCGGCGCCGGCGCCGTGGGCGCAGGGCGCCCGAACCGGACGATCCCGGTGCGGCCCGAGGTCGAGTTGTCCACCCGGGTGGTCGTCACGGGGCGCTCACCTTTCCGCCGCGGGCGAAGAAGACGCGCTCGCCCGCGCCGCCCTCGATCAGGTTGTAGCCGTAGCCGCCGTTGCGCAGGCGGTAGTCGTAGTTGAGGACGAACTCCTTGATCGGGTCCGACCGCACGTTGGGGTCGCTCGGGTCGGTGTAGACCCGGTTCGGCGGGTTGTTCATCCACGTCCGGTGCGCGGCGAGCCAGCTCAGGTCGCTCGACGTCGACGTGTAGCCGCTGGCGTTCGTCGGCAGGTAGCTGCCGGCGTAGCTGTAGACGCCGAGCACGCCGATCTCCGTGGCCGCCATGCCGCCGTTGATCGTCATGGCGTAGCGCGACGTGCCCGCGATGCGCCCGTTCGCGTAGAGGAACGCGTCGACGTGCGAGACCTGCGTCGCCCAGCGGTGCGCGCCGACGTCGACGATCCGGCCGTCGGTGCGGAACAGCCGCCCGTAGCCGGCGTAGCTGCCGTCCGGGTTCGTGCCCGCCTCGAAGTGGTGCTTGGCGCCGGTCCCCCCGTGGTTCATGCCGGGCGCGCTGGCGCTCGTGAACTCGCTGCCCGGGAAGCGGTCGTTGCCCAGCTCGAAGGCCTTCGTCGCGTCGTTGGTGATCCCGCCCGTGCGCGCCACGCCGTTCTCGATGTCCTGCGTCCCCAGGAGCTCGCGGAAGGCGCCCTGGCTGATCCACGGCTGGAACGTGCCCGGCGCCACCGCGTCGCCCGTGCCGCTGCGGACCACCGTGCCCGGCGCGATCACCGCGTCGTAGCGCTCGTTGCGCACGTTGTAGGCCCGGTTCACGCCGTCGGGCAGGTCCGGCTGCGCGCTCGAGTCGACGCGCGTCACGCGCGAGGTCGGGACGACGTCGCCCTTGTCGTTGTAGTACCTTCCGTCCGACGAGTTGAAGCGCAGCTCGTTCGACACGATCGACCCGTCGGAGGCCGCCTCGAAGAAGCGCACCGACGTGAGGCCGAACTGGTCGTTGATGAACATCGACCCCTGCCGCTCTCGCTGGGGCAGGAAGTCCTTCTCCTGGCCGCCGCCCGCGCGGTCCTCGCGGTAGGTCCAGTCGCCGATGACGATGTTCGAGCGCGCCGCCAGCCGCAGCTCGGTCGTGCCCGGCTCGTTCTGGATGCTGTCGACCGCCTGCGCGTCGCTCCGCAGCGGCCAGGTCGCGGGCGTGTCCTTGTAGATCAGGTCGCCGGCCAGGTAGACGTTGCGCCCGGCGTAGACGCCGCCCTTGCCCTGCACGTAGCCCTTGATGACCACGTCGCCCGTGACGAACACGTCGCCGTCGAGCTGGATCGGGTTGTCGAACGTCCCGATGAGGATGAGGTTGCCCTCGAGCACCGAGCTCTGGTGCCCCTCGGGCGTCGTGTGGGCGAAGTCGGCGGGCGCGACCGGCCGCAGGTCCGTCGCGTAGTCGCCGCCGAGCGGCACCGTCCACGCGCCGTGCGCCGCCGCCTGGCCCGGCTGCCCGTTGACCGTGATCCCCGAGGCCGAGCTGCCCACGCCGAGCTGGCCGGTCGCCTGGCGCGAGGCCACGTCGACGTCGATCGGCGGGAAGTCGGGCCGGCCGTCGCCGTTGGTGTCGGTCGGGAGCTTGGGCCCGTCGTAGTTGGCGTGGATCGTCCCCCCGACGCCGGGGTCCTCGGGGCTGAGGACGCGCATGCCGTTGAGCGTCTGCTGCACGTCGCCGTTGGCGTCGGTCCAGGTGCCGCCGTCCCCCGTGACGTTCGTCGCCAGGCCGCTGGCGGCGCTCGGCCGGCCGACGTAGACGTCGCCCACGATGAACGACTGGTTCCCCGAGTTGTGGCCGTCGATCCCCTCGCGCCCCCAGCCCGGCCGAAGGAAGCCGATCGAGCCCACGTCGCCGTTGACCCGCATGTGGCAGAACATGCAGTTCGTGGTCACGGTGAGCATCGCCAGGTCGAAGATCGGGTTGTTGCCGAAGTCGAACCGCGCGCGGACGCTCTGCGGCCGGCGGCGGTCCTCGGCCGCGGCCCCGGCCTCGGTCGTCGAGGCGACGACCTCGACCCAGTTCTGGCCGGGCGGGCCGACGCGGTCGACCCACACCGTCACGCCGGGGAACGCTGCGTAGCTGCGCGGGTGCCCGGCGGGGTGGCCCGGCAGGCCGGGGACCGGCTGGGCCGCGTCGGCCTGGGTCGCGCGCGGCGGCGCGTCGGTCGTGGCGCCCGGCGCCCGCAGGAAGGCGTTGAACCACGCCGCCGGCATGAGCCGCGTCTGCTCCCAGTGGTTGGTGAGGTCGAGGCGCAGGGCCTCGGCCGCGCCCTCGCATGCGTAGGCCAGGTCGGTGTTGCCGCGCCCCGCCGACTCGATGACCCGGCCCTCGCGCGCGATGCCGGCCGTGACGAAGGCCATGGCCCCCAGGAGCAGGCCCAGGACCAGCACCAGGACCAGCGTCGAGCCGCGTCGCCGCTCGCTCCTCATGGCGTCCTCCCTCATCGCCGCGCCACGAGCCGGCGCACGTCGAACACGTGGAGCTGCGGCCCGTCGCCGCCCGGCACCGGGTCGTAGACGACGCGCAGGTTGAGCTGCACCGCCGGGTCGGGGTCGCCGAACCCGTGCGGGTAGGCCGGCGTGGCGCCGCTCGGGGCCACCTCGGCGCTCGTGCGCACGACCTGCCCCAGGTTGGGCGTGTCGACGCCGGTCACGGCGTTGATCGTCGGCGGGCGGCCGAAGAGCCGCACGGCGGCGCCCGGACCGGCGAAGGCGTGGCGCACGAAGCGCACCGCGCCGCCGCCGATCTGCCGCCGGTAGATCGGCACCTCGACGCCGCCGTTCGCCGCCGTCGCCGTGTAGTAGCGCAGCTCGAGGCGGCCCACCTCGACGGCGTCGTTCATGTCGCCGTCGCCGTTGACGTCCAGCCGCCCGGCCTCGGTCAGCGTCGCCTCCGCGACCCACATGGCGCGCACGGCCCACCCGGGCTGCAGGTGGTCGGGCGAGGTCTCGGCCACGGGCAGGCGGGCGCCGTGCACGCGCTGGCCGGCGGCGTTGGTCCACACGGCCTGGAACTCGAGCTGGTCGCCCGCGTTCGACAGGCCCCAGGCGGCCGTGAAGCGGTCGGCCTGCGAGAGCGCCAGCGCCAGCTCGTCGGCGGCGCGGGCCGCGACCGCGACGACCTCGCTCTCGACCGTCGTCTCGCGGTTCACCCGCGCCGACGCGAGGACCGCCGCCCCGAGGAACAGGGCCAGCACGGAGGCCACCGCGCACACGACGACGACCTCGACCAGCGAAAGGCCTGCGCGCCGCGACGCCACTCAGCCCCTCCGGAAGCCCGTCTTGGGGGCGATGACGGCGTTGACCGCGAGCTTCGGCAGGTTCCACTGCGGGTCCGTGGCCGCGCTGCCCCAGAACACCTCCACGCGCACCGGGAGCACCCGGTAGGCGGCGGCGGGCGTGAGGGCCGAGAGGGTGGGCGTCCGGTCCGGCGTGAAGCTCGCGTCGAGGTTCAGGCCGAACGCGGGGTAGGGCACGCGGTCCCAGCCGGGCCGCGCGAAGTAGTCGTCGTGCGCCTCGGGCGAGAGGTCGGCGAAGAACTCGCGCGTCTCGTCCAGGCACACCCGGACGCGGCCCTGCGGGCCGCCCTGCCAGGTCGGCAGCCCGGGCACGGCGAAGGTCGGGTTGACGGTGAGGATCTGGGCCAGCTCGGGGAAGCCGACCGTGCCCGCGGTGGGCTCGGTGTTGGCGACCGCCCGCATGCGCTCGAGCTGGTGCTCGATCGCCAGGCGCGCCGTGGCGTGGTGGCGCGACTCCGCCACCGACCGGCGGCTCGACGCGAACAGCGCCAGGATGGGCACGATCAGCAGGGTGAAGAGCGACAGCGAGACCGCGACCTCGATGAGGGTCAGGCCGGCGGTGCCTCGACGAAGGGGCATGGGACGAGGCTGCATGGGCGGCGACCTGCCCTCGGACGAGGGATTCGTCTCAGGGCGCCATTTCGCCAGCACGCCACGCACCTGAGAGCAGGCGCCCGAGCCGCCAGACAGGAAGTCAGCGCAAGCGCTTGTGCAGCAATGGCCTGCCCGGAGACCGCTCGAACGGGGCCTCGGGGCAAGCCTGATGCGGTACCCCAGAAGCGGCTCGTCCAGCTATGTCCGAATTACACACCTCACCCATTTCAGGGTGAGGTGATGTCCAGCCGCCAGGTCGCCGCGACCCGGGCCACGAGGTCGCCCTGCTCGTCGCGCAGCTCGCCCGTGACCTCGAGGTCGTGGGTGCCGGGCGTCAGCGGCACGTCCAGGTCGCACGTGGCGGTGATCGTGCCGCGCGCCTTCTTGAGGTAGTCCATGCCGAGGTGGGTGACGATCCCGCGCCCGCGCCCGTCGACCGCGTGCATGACGGCCAGGCCGGTGGCGAGCTCGCCGAGGTTCATGAGCGCGACGGCGTGGATCGAGCCCAGGTGGTTGCGCACGGCCGGGCGGTCGCGGAGCTGCACGCGGCTGTGGCCGTCGGCGAGCTCGAGGACGCGCGCGCCGATCGTGCCGCTGTAGGCGGCCGTGCGCCCGATCAGCTTCGAGAACACGCGGTCGCCCATGGGGAGGCGCGCCGTCGTGGCCCACAGGCCGGAGATCGTGGGCCGGGTGCGGCCGAGGAGCGTCTTCATGCCGGGATCCTACTCGGCCCACTCGCGCGGGAGCGGGAAGTGGCGGCCCGCCTCGATCGCCGCCGGCGTGCCGTAGGTCGCGCGCCCCCAGGCCACCCAGTCGGCCTCGAGCTGCTCGAGGCTGCTCCCCAGCCGCGCGAGCACGTCCGCGACCGGCTCGCGGTCGGCGAGCCCGCGGGCGAGCGCCCCCACCCAGCCGGGCCGCTCGGCGAGGAGGAAGCCGACGAGGCTGGCGAGCTGCGCGTACCTCTCCGGGCTCACGCCCCCGTCGACCACCGCGCGGAGCGGGCGGAAGAGGCCGTCGTCCTTCACGCCGGCGATGAACGCGCGGCGCCAGGCGCGCAGCTCGAACGACTCCGGATGGAGGCAGAGCTGGATGTAGTTGGCCAGGCCCTCCTGCAGCCAGGCGTGGCGGGGGTCGCCCGGGACGAGGCGCAGGCGGCGCGCCACGAGGGCGTGCGTGGCCTCGTGCGCGATCACCGGGCGGTCGAGCCCCTGCGCCGTGTCGTGGACGATCGCGCACAGGTCCTGGACCGCGTAGCCGGCGCCCCGAGGGGGCGCGATCACCACCCGCCAGGCCGCCCCGAGCCGGGCGAAGAAGGCGCCGTACGCGGCCGCGTCGGGCAGGATCGCCACGACGACGGGGCCGTCGTCGATGGGCCGGAGCGCCTCGGGGGCGACGCGGTCGAGCCAGGCGGCGAGCGGGGTCAGGCGCGCGGCGGCCCGCTCGAGCGCCCCGGCCGGCGAGGAGAGCGCGGGCGCGAGCGTCGGCGGGCCGACGAGGCGGAACGGACCCACGTCGTGCGTCCAGGGGGCGGCGTCGCCCGGGGAGGCGAGCTGCGCCAGCCAGGCCGGGTCGGGCAGGGCGCTGCGCTCGCCGCGCGCGCCGGGGAGCAGGCGCACGTGGTCGAGCTCGAGCGCCACGGCGCCGGTGGCCTCGACCTCGAGGGCGCGCACGTCGGCCCAGCGGCCGACGCGGTCGCCCCAGCGCCAGTGCGCGAACGGCTCGCGGCGCTGCGACCAGCCGCGCAGGGCGTCCGACAGGCGCCGCTGGAACAGCTCCACGCCCTGCGCGTCGAGCGCCCGCAGGCGCAGCCGCGCCGGCCGCGCGCCGTCGGCGAGCCGCGCCCGGACGTGGAAGGCCAGCCCGTCATGGCGCGCGAGGTCGCCGGCCGCGAAGCGCACGGCGACGGCCCCGCCCGGCGGCGTGGCCGTGGCCACGAGCCACCCCTCGCCCTCGGGCGCGCGCCCGCGCTCGAGCGCCAGCGCGCCGCCCGTGGCGGTCACCGTGGCGAGGTCGGCCGCGTCCTCGAAGCCGGCGAGCAGCACCTCGCCCTCGTCCTGCGCGCGGGCAGCGGGGCCGGCGAGGAGCAGGGCCAGGAGGGTCGCGGCGAGGCGCGGGCGGGCCATCGAGCTACTCCTCCGCCGCGGGGCGCGCCGGGTCGCGCCAGCGGACGTGGCGCGCGGGGACGCCCGCGACGATCGACAGGGGCGCGACGTCGCGCGTGACCACGGCGCCGGCGCCGACGATGCTGCCCCGGCCCACAGTGACGCCGGGCAGGAGCACCGCCCCGGTGCCGACGTCGGCGCCGTCCTCGACGCGCACGGGCCGGATCACGAGGTCGGTGCGGATGACGTGGACGTCGAGCGGCTCGCCCGTGTGCTCGGAGCCGAGGACGCGGGCGCCCGGCCCCCAGCCCACGTGCGCGCCGAGCACGAGGTCGCGCGCGTCGAGGAAGGCCTGCGGGCCGATCCAGGTGTGGTCGCCGATCGCGCAGCGGCCGTCGTGGCGCCCCTGCAGGACCGCGTGCGCGCCGATGAACACGCCGCGCCCCAGCTCGAACGTCTCGGGGTGGCGGAGCACGACCCCCTCGCCCACGACCAGCCCGTCGCCCGCCCGGCGCGCCAGGCCGCGCAGGAGGACGCGCCGCATCAACGCGTCGAACGCGGTCGTCCCGTGGGCGAAGCGGCCCCACAGGCCCAGGAGCCCCTCGACGCCGTGCGCCTCGCGCAGGTGGCGCGCCAGGCCGACCTCGTGCTCGGGGTCGGGCGGGACCTCGCGGAGGGCGTGCACGGCCGCCACCCGGCGGCCGTCTGCCCTGCCGTCCGTCCTGGGGGGGGGCTGGGGCTCGTCCGCGCTCACGCGGGTCACCATAACGCGCCCCCTCCCGCCCGCATAGGATAGGCCGCGCGTGACCGCGCCGCTGCCGCTCGTCTCGATCGTCGTCCCCTGCTTCAACGAGGAGGAGAGCCTCCCCGCGCTGCTCGATGCCCTCGAGCGGCTGCGGGCCGACGTCGCCGCGCGCTTCCGCCTGGAGGTCGTCGTCGTCGACGACGGCTCGCGCGACCGCTCGCTCGAGGTCGTGCGCGCGCGCGCGGCCGCCTGCGACTGGCTGGCGGCCGTGTCGCTCTCGCGCAACTTCGGCAGCCACGCCGCCGTCCTGGCCGGCTTCCGCGCCGCGCGCGGCGACGCCGTGACGCTCCTGGCCGCCGACCTGCAGGACCCGCCGGAGCTCGTGCCGCGGATGTTCGACGCCTGGCGCGCGGGGGCCGAGGTGGTGTGGGCGCTCAAGACCAGCCGCGAGGACGCCTGGAGCGACCGCGTGACCAGCCGCCTCGCGCACCGGCTGTTCGCCCTGTTCACCGGCCTGCCGGTCCCGGCGGAGGGGCTCGAGCTGTTCCTCGCCGACCGCAAGGTGGTCGACGCGGTGTGCGCCGAGAGCTGGCGCAACTGCTCGATCATCCTGGCCTTCTACTGGGCGGGCTTCCGCGCGACGCACCTGACCTACGACAAGCGCCGCCGCGAGCGCGGCGCGAGCAAGTGGACGTTCGGCAAGCGCCTGCGCCTGTTCGCCGACACGGTCGTCGGCTTCTCCTACCTGCCCATGCGCTTCATGTCCGGTGTGGGCGCCGCCCTGGCGCTGCTCGGCGCCGTCTACCTCGGGGTCGTGCTCTACCTGGCGGCCGTGGCCCGCGCGGTCCCGGTCGTCGGCTGGCCCTCGCTCATGGCGGTGCTGCTGCTCACGGGGGGGACGCTCCTCCTCTGCAACGGCGTCATGGGCGAGTACCTGTGGCGCACGCTCGAGGAGGCGCGGCGGCGCCCCATGTACCTCGTGCGCGAGCGGATCCGCGCCGGTGAGGAGGATGGCGATGACTCGACCGGCTGAGGGGGGGGCGAGCATGCAGACGACGACCGAGGCCCGCTGGGCCGACCAGCACGACCCGCGCACGTGCGTCGTGCGCGACGTGACGCTCGGGCGCGACGTGCGCTTCTGGGGGTTCGTGAACCTCTACGGGTGCACGATCGGCGACGAGACGCGCATCGGGACGTTCGTCGAGGTGCAGAAGGGCGCACGCATCGGCGCCCGCTGCAAGGTCTCGAGCCACACGTTCATCTGCGAGGGCGTGACGATCGAGGACGACGTGTTCGTCGGCCACGGCGTGATGTTCATCAACGACAAGCGCCCGCGGGCGGTCGCCGTCGACGGGCGGCCGCAGACGGAGGCCGACTGGACGTGCGTGCCCACGCACGTGGGCCGGGGCGCCTCGATCGGCACCGGGGCGACGATCCTCTGCGGCGTGCGCATCGGCGCCGGCGCGATGATCGGCGCCGGCGCGGTCGTGACGAAGGACGTGGCCCCGGGCGCCGTCGTGGCGGGCAACCCGGCCCGCCCCCTGCCGGCGCCGGCGCCGGTGACGACGACCGCGACGACGACCGCGCAGGTGCCGCAGTTCGACCTGCGCCGCCAGGCGAGCGCCCTGCGCGCCGACCTGATGGCGGCGATCGAGCAGGTCGTGCTCGACGGCGCCTACGCGCTCGGGCCGGCCGTCGAGGGGTTCGAGCGCGAGTTCGCCGCCCTGTGCGGCGCGCGCCACTGCGTGGGCGTCAACTCGGGGACGAGCGCCCTGCACCTGGCGCTCCTGGCCCTGGGCGTGGGCGAGGGCGACGAGGTGATCACGACGCCGGCGACGTTCGTGGCCACGGCCTGGGCGATCAGCTACTGCGGCGCGCGGCCGGTGCTCGTCGACGTGGAGGAGGACACGCTGTGCCTCGACCCGGCGGCGGTCGAGCGGGCGCTCACGCCGCGGACGAAGGCGGTCGTCGCCGTGCACCTCTACGGCCACCCGGCCGACGCGTCGGCCCTGCGCGCGGTGTGCGACGCCCGCGGCGTGCCGCTGCTCGAGGACGCGGCGCAGGCCCACGGCGCGAGCGTGCGCGGCCGCCCGGCCGGCGCGCTCGGGCGGGCCGCCTGCTTCAGCTTCTACCCGAGCAAGAACCTCGGCGCCTGCGGCGAGGGCGGGGCGATCGTCACCGACGACGACGCGCTGGCCGCGGCCACGCGCGAGCTCCGCGACCACGCCCAGCGGGTCAAGGGCCGCCACGAGCGGCTGGGCTTCAACTACCGCATGGAGGGGATCCAGGGCGCCGCGCTCGGCGTCAAGGTGCGCCACCTCCCGCGCTGGAACCAGCGCCGGCGCGAGGTCGCGCGCGCCTACCTGGCGGGCTTGGCCGGCACGCCCGGGCTGCGCCTGCCTGTCGAGCGGCCCGAGGTCGTGCACGCCTGGCACCAGTTCGTCGTGCGCCACCCCCGGCGCGACGACCTGCGCGCGGCGCTCGCGGCGCGCGGCGTGGGCACGGCGATCCACTACCCGACGCCCGTGCACCTGCAGCCCGCCTACGCGCACCTGGGCCAGGGTCCGGGCAGCCTCCCCGTGGCCGAGCGCGCCGCCGGCGAGGTCCTCAGCCTGCCCATGTTCCCCGAGCTGACGCACGACGAGGTCGAGCGCGTGATCGCCGCCGTGAAGGACGCCTGCCGGTGAGCGGCGGCCACGTCGTCGTCACCGGCGGCGCCGGGTTCATAGGCTCCACCCTGTGCGCCCTGCTCGCCGCTAGCGGCGAGCGGGTCGTGGCCCTGGACGACCTCGCCAACGGCTCGCCGGAGAACCTCGCCGACGCCGCGGCCGAGGCGGGCGTCACGCCGCCCGAGCTCGTGCGCGCCGACGTGCGCGACGAGGCGGCGCTGGCGCGGGCCTTCGCCGGGGCGCGGGCCGTGTTCCACCTGGCCTGCCTGGGCGTACGCCACTCGCTGCGCCACCCGCGCGAGAACCACGACGTCAACGCCCTGGGCACGCTCCTGGCGCTCGAGGCGGCGCGGCGCCTCGACGTGCCGCGCTTCGTGTGCGTGTCGACCTCGGAGGTCTACGGCACGGCGCGCCGGGCGCCCATGCCCGAGGACCACCCGACCGTCCCGCACACGGTCTACGGCGCCTCGAAGCTGGCCGGCGAGGGCTACGCGCGCGCCTACCACCTGACGTGGGGTTACCCGACGGTGGTCGTGCGCCCGTTCAACGCCTACGGCCCGCGCTCGCACCACGAGGGCGACTCGGGCGAGGTGATCCCGAAGTTCGTCCTGCGGGCCCTGGCCGGGCGGCCGCTGGTCGTCTTCGGCGACGGGACGCAGACGCGCGACTTCACCTTCGTCGAGGACACGGCGCGCGGGATCCTGGAGGTCGGCCTGCATCCGGACGCGCCGGGGCACACGGTCAACCTCGGCGCCGGCGCCGAGCTGACGATCAACGCCCTGGCCGACCTCGTGCGCGAGGTCACCGGCCGCGCCGTGCCGGTCGAGCACCAGGCGCCGCGCCCGGGCGACGTCCTGCGCCTCCTGGCCGACTCGCGCCTGGCGGCCGAGCGCTTCGGCTTCGCCCCGCGCGTGCCGCTCCGCGACGGCCTCGGGCGGCTGGTCGCCTGGTACGCGCGCCAGGGCGTCGACCCGGCGGCGCTGCTCGAGCGCGAGGTGGTCCGCGCGTGGGAGGGGGCGTGACCCTGCAGGTGGCCCGGCCCGAGCTGGGGCCGGAGGAGGCCGAGGCGGTGGCCCGCGTCCTGGCGACGGGCTGGGTGACGCAGGGGCCGGAGGTGGCGCGGTTCGAGGCGGAGCTGGCGGCCTTCGTCGGCGCGCCCGAGGCGGTGGCGACGTCGTCGTGCACGACCGCCTTGCACCTGGCGCTCCTGGCCGTGGGCGTCGGCCCGGGCGACGAGGTCGTCTGCCCGAGCCACAGCTTCATCGCCACCGCCAACGCCGTGCGCCAGTGCGGCGCCACGCCCGTGTTCGCCGACGTCGACCTGGACACGTTCAACCTCGACCCCGACGACGTGGCGCGGCGCGTGGGCCCGCGCACGCGGGCGCTCCTGGTCGTGCACCAGCTCGGGCTGCCCTGCGATCTCGAGGCGCTCCTCGGCCTGGCGCGCGCGCGCGGGCTGCCGGTCGTCGAGGACGCGGCCTGCGCGATCGGCAGCGAGGTGCTCACGGAGCGCGGCTGGGAGCGCATCGGCCGCCCGCACGGCGACCTGGCCTGCTTCTCCTTCCACCCGCGCAAGCTGGTGACGACGGGCGACGGCGGCGCGATCACGACGCGCGACCCGGCGGTGGCGGCGCGCCTGCGGCGCATGCGCCAGCACGGGATGACCGTCACCGACGCCGAGCGGCACAAGAGCGCCTCGGTCGTCTTCGAGGCCTACGAGGCGCCCGGGTTCAACTACCGCCTCACCGACCTGCAGGCCGCCGTCGGCCGCGTGCAGCTCGGCCGGCTCCCGGCCGCGATCGCCCACCGGCGCGCCCTCGCCGGCCGCTACCGCGAGCGGCTCCACGCCTCGCCGGAGGTCGCCTGCCCGGTCGAGCCCTCGTGGGCGCGGACCAACTGGCAGAGCTACTGCGTGCGCCTCACCGACCGCTGCGCCCGCGGGCAGCGCGAGGTCATGGAGGCGCTGCTCGCCGCCGGCGTCTCGACGCGGCGCGGCGTCATGTGCGCCCACCTCGAGCCGGCCTACGCCGGCGCCTACGAGGGCCTCGGGCGCTCCGAGCGCGCGCGCGACCGCGGGCTGGTCCTGCCGCTCCACGGCGGGATGGGCCCGGGCGACGTCGACCGCGTGTGCGACGCGCTCCTGGCGGCCGTCCGCGGGGGGTGACCGTCACACGCTGCTCGGCTTCGAATCTCCCTGTGCCGAGAAGCTTCGGGCGAGACTTCGGCCTGCCGACCCAGGAGATCAACCACGTATGACCCATGAGTGACCAACGCGCCTTCCACTCTGGACCCGAGTGAAAGGCGCTGTCAGTCCAGGTCGATGCGCTCGCCGCGGCGCTCGAGCGAGCGGCCGAGCGCCTCGAGGACGCGCACCACCTCCACGCCCAGCTCGCCGGGCGACGTGGGGGTCGCCCCGTCGCGCAGGCAGGCGACGACCTCCTCCACCTCGACGGCCAGGGCCTCGCGGGCGGGGATGTGGGGGATGAGCACGTCACCCAGGCGGTAGCCGACGGCGGCGCGGCGCTGGGCGTCGGCGTCCGTGACCTCGATCCCGCGGTCGTAGAGGCGCACCTTCTCGGTCGCCTCGAGGTCGTTGTAGAGGACCATGCGCCGCGTGCCGGCGACGATGACGTGGCGGACCTTCACCGGCGAGAGCCAGTTGACGTGGACGTTGGCCGTGAGCTGGTCGCCGAAGTCGAGGTGGAGCATGGCCACGTCGGTCAGCCCGCTGGCGGTGTGCGACGAGCCGACGCACACGACCGAGCGCGGCGGCCGGCCGGCCAGGGCGAGCAGGATCGACAGGTCGTGCGGGGCGAGGTCCCACACGACGTCGTGGTCGGTCTGGAACAGCCCCAGGTTGATGCGCACGCCGTCGAAGTAGAGGAGCTGGCCCAGGTCGCCCCGCGCCACGAGGTCGCGCAGGTAGCGCACCTCGGGCGTGAACAGGTAGGTGTGGTCGACGAACAGGCGCCGGTCGACGCGCCGGGCCAGGTCGACGAGCGCCTCGGCCTGGGCGACCTCGGCCGTGAGCGGCTTCTCCACGAGGACGTGCTTGCCGGCCTCGAGCGCCCGGCGCGCCAGGTCGAAGTGGGTGGAGATCGGCGTGGCGATGACCACGAGCTCCACCTGCGCGTCGCGGAGCATGTCGTCGACCGAGGCCGAGGCGCGGGCCTGCGGGAAGTCGCGCTCGGCGGCGCGGCGCCGGCCCGGGTCGAGGTCGCAGATCCACGTGACGCGCGCGCGCGGGTTACGGGCGAAGTTGCGCACGAGGTTCGGGCCCCAGTAGCCGAACCCCACCACGGCCACGAACACCGGCTCGTCCGCCACGCGCCCCCCCTCCAGAGGCGGCGATCTTACCCCCGGGCGTCAGCGGAACAGCAGCGGGAGCGTGACCTCGGTGCGCCCGCGCGCGCGGGGGAAGCGCGCCGCCCGGGCCAGGGCCAGGGCGCGGCGCGAGACGTCGAGCGGCCGGCGCTCGGGCGCGGCGAGGTCGACGAGCGTGTCGGCGAGCGCGGCGGCCTGCGGCCGCCCGCGCGCGTCGATCGTCAGGCGCAGGCTGAGGACGCCATGGAGGGCGCGCCCGGCGACGGCCTCGCCCAAACGGCCCACGGCCTCGTCGAGCGGCCCCTCGACCGCGCGCGGGCGCAGGGCGCCGGTGACGAACGGGCGCGGCTCCGTGAACCACCCGTGGACCACGAGGCGCCCCTCGCGCGGGTCCTGCGTGCCGGCCACGCGCGTGACCCCGTGCGGGAAGCGCGGGTCGAACACGACCAGGCGGTCGAAGCGCGACGGGATGCGGTCGACCAGGCCGCCCAGCTCGCGGTCGGGGCGGTCGGGGAAGGTCGGCCAGTAGCTGAGCACCTCCGGGCGCAGGAGCAGGGTCTCGCCGCCCGTGAAGCGGGGGCGGCCCGGCGGCGTGAGCGAGTAGACGAAGGCCCAGGGGCCGTGCGGGACGTCGCTGTGCAGGTGCTGCTGGCAGCCCTCGACGTAGCAGGAGAGCCAGGGCGGCGACACGTCCCAGCAGCCGAGCGTGCGCCGGCCCCAGGCGACGAGCGCGCGGTGGAAGGCGACGTACTGGCGGCGCGGGAAGTAGAGCCACGCCGGCGTGCGCAGGAGCGTGTACTGGTCGGGCACGTGCCACCAGTCCCACGCGAAGCGGTCGCCGCGGGTCGAGCGCGGGTCGGCGAAGCGCGCGTCGAACGTGGCGCGCAGGTCGCGGGCGCCGGGGTAGAAGCGGTCGACGACGAGGCGAAAGCGGGGCACGGCAGCGAGTGTAGGGCAGGCGGCGCCCGCGGGGGAGCCCGCGTCGCGCCGGAGCGCTCGCGCGGGCCGGGATCACGGCGCCAGGGGCAGGCGCACGGTGAACGTCGCCCCCTGGCCGACGGCGCTCTCGACCTCGATCGTCCCGCCCATGGCCTCGACGACCTGCCGGCCGATCCACAGGCCCAGCCCGAAGCCGCCGTAGTGCCGCTCGGAGACGGCGCGCTCGAAGCGCTGGAAGATCCTGCGCTGGTCCTCGGGAGCGATCCCGATGCCGCGGTCGCGCACGACGAGCCGCGCCTCCTCGGCGCCGGGCCCCGGGAGGACCTCGACGTCGACGGGCGCGCCGGCGCCGTACTTGACCGCGTTCGAGAGCAGGTTCGTGACGACCTGCTCCAGGCGCACGCGGTCCCACCGCCCGCGGAGCGGCGGGCCCGCGGCCAGGCGCAGCTCGACGCCGCTGCGCCGCGCGTCGTCGCGCGCGCGCGCGACCGCGTCCTCGACGACCGCGCGCAGGTCGAGCGCCTCGAGGCGCAGGTCGAGCCGGTGCGCGGCGAGGCGCGAGATGTCCAGCAGGTTCGCGACCAGGGCGCCGAGCCGGTCCACCTGCCGCTCCATCATCTCGAGCTTGCCCTCGAGCTTGGTGGCGAGGTGCCGGGGGTCGAACCGGTCCGGGGTGGCGAGCGCGCGCCGCAGCGCCTGGACCTGCAGGCGGAGCGGCGTGAGCGGGGTGCGCAGCTCGTGCGAGGCGATGCTCAGGAACTCGTCGCGGGCGCGGATGGCCTCCTGCGCCTCGCGGTAGAGGCGCGCGTTGTCGATCGCCAGGGCGATGCGGCGCGCGAGCTCCTCGCCCAGGTCCTGATGCTCCTCGTCGTAGCGGCGCCGCGACTCGGCGGCCACGAACGACACCGCCCCGAGGAGCCGGCCGCGCACGGCCAGCGGGAGCACCATGTAGCTGGTGAGGGCCAGCTCCTCGACCGTGCGGCGGCGCGCCGGGTCGCCGCCGGCGAAGGCATCGAGCCAGGGCTCGTCGATCGTCTGGCGGTCGGGCTCGCCCGTGCGGATGACGCGGGCGACGCCGTAGGGCGCCGCCGGGTCGAAGGGATGCCGGGCGCGCAGCTCGCGCACGGTGGCCTCCGCGGCGCGGTCGACGTGCGCCGCCGCGACCAGCCGCGGCGGGCCACGGCCCTCCTCGAGCAGGTCCACGACGCAGTAGTCGGCGAGGTAGGGCACGGCGAGGCGCGCCACGCGCCGCAGGGTCACGTCGTAGTCGAGGGAGCGGGCGAGCTGGCGCCCCGCCTCGGCCAGGAAGCGCGCGTCGGCGGCGGCGCGCCGGGCGTCCGTGACGTCGAGGACCGTGCCCTCGACGCGGCGGGGGGCGTCGCCCGTGGGCGCGGCGCGCCCGCGGAGCGCCACCCAGCGGCCGCGCGCCCCGGGGGCCGGGTCGTCCGGGTCGATGACCCGCGCTTCTTCGACGACCCGGTCGCCCTCGCGCGCCGGGTCCGACGCGGCGGCCAGGGCGGCCTCGACGGCAGGCCGGTCGTCCGGGTGGGCGCGGCCCAGGAGTCCGTCGTCGGCGGCGCCGGCGGCGCCGAGGGAGCGCCCGCGCGCGCGGGCTGCCGCGGGCCCGGCACCGGGCGCCCACTCCCGTGCCCAGGCCGGCCGCCTCGATCGGGTGCCAGGCAGGCGCGGCGGCGCGCAGGGCCAGGACCTGCCCGGCGCCGGCGGCCAGCCGCCGTCACCTCGACCTCGACCTCGCCGCCGTCCCGGCGGCGCGCCCGCGCGCGCTCCGGGCCCGCGCCGCGCGGAGGGCCGCCGGGGAGGACCTCGGCCAGCGGGTGGCCAGCGAGGTCCACGGGGTCCCAGCCGAGGACGGCGCGCAGGGCGCCGCCGGCGAGGACGATCGTGCCCGCCGCGTCGGTGGCCACCAGCGCGTCGGGCGCGGCCGCGAGGAGGGCCGTCGGATCCAGCGCCGTCGACTGACGACCCCCGGCCGAGGGCTCATGAGGCTCGGACATCCGCGCCCTCCCGTCCGGGACACGAGAGCAACCGGCTCGCCGCGTCCAGGGGCCTGCCCGGAGGGGTGGGCCCGCGCCGGTTTCGGTGGCCGAGCGGGACGCGGATGGCTCCGGGTCGCTCGCTCGCGTCCCGTGACCGGCCGCCGGGTCGTCGACGGCGCGGGAGATGCCGGGGAAGGTCGCCGGACTCCGGCGGGCGACATCGGGCCTCGCAGGCGTCGAAGGGTGCACCCCCGGTCGGGCTGCGCGGCTGGGTAGGATCTCCGCCTGGAGGCAAGCATGCCCAGGCTCGTGCCCGAGCCCGTCCGCGTCACCGCGGCGGGCAACAAGCCCAAGCTCATCGAAGAGTACGTCGGCCGCGTGTCGACCGGCGCGGAGCACGTGAGCGTCGCGCACATGCGCAGTCCGGGCGGCTGGGTCGAGCCCGGGCAGACGCCGGCGTTCGAGGAGGTCACGGTGGTCCTCCGCGGCCTCCTGCGCGTGGAGCACCACGGCGGCGCGCTCGACGTCCGCGCCGGCCAGGCGATCGTCACGGCGCCGGGCGAGTGGGTGCGCTACAGCACGCCCGAGCCCGAGGGGGCCGAGTACGTGGCCGTGTGCCTGCCGGCGTTCTCGCCCGGGACCGTCCACCGCGACGCGTGAGCCCGGGTCACTCGCCCGCCGACTCGGCGCCGACGGGCGCGGCGACCTCGTCCGGCGCATCCGCCTTGCGCAGGGCGTGGACGAACTGGGTGCGGCCGGTCTCGCGCACGAACTCGAGCAGCAGCTCGTCGCGGGTGACGCGCGCCCCGACGAAGCCGCCGCCCGTGGACGTGTAGATGGTGTCGCTCGTCCACGTGGCGCGATCCATGCGCTCCACGCCGCCGCCGGCGCCGGTCACGACGTGCTGGACGCCCCGCTTCGGCTGCAGGACCTCGAGCACGTGGTCGTGGCCGGCGAGGTACAGGTCGACGCCGTGCCGCACGAAGAGCGGCTCGAGCAGGGCGATCATGGCCGCATCGGGGCCGCGCTTGCCGCGCGCGTAGAGCGGGTGGTGGCCGTAGACGATCTTCCAGCGCGCGGTCGACGCGCCGAGCGCTTCGTCGAGCCACGCCACCTGCGCGGGCTCCTCGAGGATGAAGGTCGTGTCGAGGGCGAAGAAGTGCACCTCGGTGCCGTCGGCCAGCGCGCGTGTGAAGTGGTAGTGGCGCGCCGGCATGACCCAGCGCGGGTTGCGCCGGCCGTAGGCGACCTGCGCGTCGGGATCGCCCTTGTGGTCGTGGTTGCCGAGCGTGGCGTGGACCGGCACGTCGAGCGCCGGGTCGTCGTAGACCTCCTCGAACGACTCGCGCCAGTGCGGGTCGTCGACCGACGCGACGCCGCGCGGGTAGAAGTTGTCGCCGACGGTGAGCATGAAGGCGATGCCGCCGTCGCGCCGCGCCCAGGCGGCCATCGCGCGGGCCACCTCTCGCTGCCCGGGGCGCCCCGTGCCCCAGTCGCCGAAGGCGATGAACCGCTCGTGCGCCGTCCCCGGCGCGAGGGCCGGGACCTCGACGGGCGGCAGCGCGCGCTGGGCGGCCGGATCGGGGTAGCGGGGGGTGGCGCCGCAAGCGGCGAGCAGCAGCGCGAGGCCGAGCGGGAGGGCGCGGGTCATGGCGCGATGAAAGCACGCCGGCGGCCCCCGTCCAGGGCGCGTAACTCGCGCGGCCACAGTCCCGGCGGATGACCCGAGGCCGGCGCGCCCGGGGGTGTCGGTGGGGCCGAGTAGAGTTCGGCCTGTGTTCGGTCGCCTGCGACTCGGGGCGGCGGACCGACGCGAGTGGAGGTCGACGTGATCAACCAGGTGCTCGTGGCTGGCCGGCTGGCGGCGGATCCCCGCATCCACGAGGGGCCCGGGGCCCCGTGGGTGGAGCTCGAGCTCGACGTGGAGCGTCCGCCGCGCGACTGGAGCCCGTCGCAGACGGAGCAGTCGCGCGTGCGTGTGAGCGCCTTCGGCGAGCGCAACGTCTCGAACCTGACCCGCTACCTGCGCCAGGGGCGCTCCGTCCTCGTGCACGGGTTCCTGCGCGCCGGGGAGGGGGGGCTGCGCGTGGTGGCCGAGCGCTGCGAGTTCATGGAGGACGGGCTCGTCGCCCGGATCCCGGAGGGGATCCGGCGGGTGGCCGCCGCGTGAAGGGCGCCCCATGAAGGCGCCGACGGCCCGGGGAGGGCGCCCGCGACCGGGCGGCAGCCTCCCCGGGGCCGGGCGCGCGGGCGAGCCGGCTGTCGCCACCCTCCTGGCCGCCTCCCCGCGCGCGGAGGTGCCGTGGGCTCCGTGGTCGGGCCGGCGCGGGTCGCCGCAGCGCGGGCCGAAGACCCACGCGCGGGGTGGCGGACGTGCGCACGGCCCCGCCAGCGCCCGCCCGGACCAGGCCATCGACGGCGACGCCCCGAGGGGGTCCTTCTGCCGGCTCAGGCGGCGCGCACGAGGGCCGCCCGGGCCACGAGGAGCGCGCTCAGCGCGAAGGCGAGGAGGGCCAGCGCGTCCTGCTCGAGCCCGAGGAGCCCTTCGAGGGGACCGGCTGGCGACCGCGGCGTCCCCGGGGGGAGCGCGCAGGGCCGCCGCGGGGCCTCGTCCGGCTCAGGTGGCGATGAACCGGCCCTTGTAGACGTAGTTCATGGCCAGCGTGGTGAGGAAGGCCGACACATGGATGAGGACGGTGTCGCGCTCCGCGAGCGGGTAGGTGAGGTTCATGTCCTTGGCCCGCTTCACCAGGTGCCCGACGATCGGACGCACGACGCCCGGGTCGACGCCGGTCCAGCGGAACACGGTCACCGCGAGGGCGTCCTGCTGGCGCCGGAGCAGCGCGGCGGCCGAGCCCATGCGCGCCCCCTCGGCCGTGGGCGGCATCGACGACGGGGCGAAGATCCCGCGCAGGTCGCCGTCGAGGCTGCGGGGCACGATGACCTCGCCGGCGCCGCCCTGCTTGTAGAAGTCCTCGAGCGTGAGGCGGATCGTGCTCACGTCCTCGTCGAGGCTGTTGTCGTGCACGAGCGGGTCGCGCTCGAACAGCTCGGCGCAGGTGCGGTCGCAGTACTCGAGCTTCTTCAGCGCCCCGGGGGCGTCGCCGAACAGCCCGCGCCAGTCGAGGACCGGGTCCATCCACACGGCGAACGTCTCGGCCCAGTCCTCGTCGGGGTGCTTCTGGGCGTAGTTGCCGGGGAGGTGCCGCACGTAGTCGGGGCTGAAGGGGATCGCCCGGTACTCCTCGGTGTAGGGCCGCGCCATGGGGCCGAAGAGGAGGCTCCACTCCTCGGTCTCGTAGAGGCGGTAGGCGTAGTTCAGCACGTGGCCGAACTCGTGGCGCAGGTAGCGGAGGATGTCCTCGTCGGTCGTCCCCTCGACGATCCCGCCGCGGCTCTCCTGGACCTTCCTCAGCTGCTCGTCCGCCAGATAGAAGGGGATCGCGATCGCGGTGGTCCCCTCGACGACGCCCCACTCGCTCGACAGGTAGAACGCCGGCTGCAGGCGGGTGAACCCGCGCGCGCGCAGCTCCTGCTTGAAGCGATCGACGACCTGCCCGAGCTGGGTGCCCTCGATCCGCAGGTCGAGGTCGCAGATGCGCTGCTTGAGGAGCTCGGGGGCGATGTCCTCGGTCGTGGACGTCTCGATGAACGGCCGGGGCTCGGCCGAGGACGGAGTGTCGCGGGGCTCGCGGGCCTCGAGGTCAGGGCCAGGGTCGCGGGGCGGGTCGCTCGTCGTCGTCATCGCGGGCGCGATCGCGCCCAGGTCGGGTGTCACCATGGGATGTGGGACCCTCGAGTCCCGCTCCCAGCGTACCGGACCCCGGGCCGATCAACCAGGTTGGCAGGCCAGGAAACACTGCCGCTCAAGCACTTAGGCCCAACTTCCGGCACAGCCGAAGTCGTTCTTATCGCACAGCGACTTACACCTCACTTCGAGCGTCGTGGACGCGGGGCACGGTGTCCACGCGGGGTGGGTCTCGCGGGACGCGGGCGTGGCGCTTCAGCTCCGCTCGCGCCCGAGGAGGAGGCGTCGGAGCTCCTGGGCGTAGATGCTCGCGGCCCCGAAGCGCCCATCCACGGCGGCGAGGGCGGGCCCCTCGTGCCCGAGCCGCACGAGCGCCCGGGCGGCGGCGGCGGCCCGGGCCGGCTCGGCCTCGGCGAGGACGTAGCGGGTGAGGGCGGGGACCGCCGCCGGGTCGGCCAGCCGGCCCTGGGCCTCGCAGAGGACCAGGGCCAGCTGCCGGCGCCCGACCGGCACGGCCGCCGCCTGGAGGTCGGAGACGACCAGGAGCCAGGCCGGCGCGTCGGCGCCGGGGTGGCGCCCGAGCTGGCCGCCGAGCCGCGCCTGGGCGGCCGAGAGGGCGGGGTCGCTGCGTCCGCCCAGGGCGACCGCGTCGAGGGTCGCCTGGACGACCGCCTCGCCAGGCGAGTCGCCGGGCCAGACGCTCGCCAGGGCGGCGCGCTGGAGCCGGGCGAGGTCCTCGGAGATCCCGTCGAGCCGCGCCGCCAGCTCGGCGACGGCGCGCTCGCCGCGGCGGACGACCTCGAACGCGGCGTCCAGCAGGTCGTCGTGCGACAGGGGCTCTGCGGACGCCTCGATCCGGTCCAGGATCCGCCGCAGCTCGGCCCGGCGCTGCTCGTCGTGCGCCGTGCGCGCCTGCGACACCCGGTCGAGCGCCTGGCGCGCGCGAGCGTCGTCGATCCCGAGGGCGAGGGCCTGCTGGAACGCCTGTTGGGCCAGCGACCACTGCCCGCCGCCGAGCGCGATCTCGCCCAGGGCGAAGGCGGCGCGCAGGCGCGCCCGGGCGGCCTCGGGCTCATGGGGAACGAGGGCGTGCCAGCGGTCCGCCGCCTGGAGGGCCGCCCAGGCCTGGCCCAGCCGCTTCTCGAAGTCGGTGCGCGGCCGGCGCTCGAGGTCGCTCCAGCGGGCCAGCGCGTCGATGCGCGCGGCGCTCACCTGCTCGCGGACGATCCGCCGCTCGACCTGCGCCACGGCCACGATGCCGGTCACGAGCAAGGCCAGCGCCACGAGCAGCGTCGGGTGCGCGCGGGCCTGCCGCAGGGCCCACTCGCGCGCGCCGTAGCGGTGGACGGACACGGGGCGCCCCTCGATGTAGGCGCGCAGGTCGTCGGCCATCTCGGCCGCCGAGGCGTAGCGGTCGGCCGCGACCGGCGCCGTGGCCCGGGCGGCGATCGCATCGAGCTCGGGGGCCACCTCGGGCGCCAGCGCGCGGGCCCGGGGCGGATGGCCCGCCCGGGCCCGGCCGAGGGCCTCGAGGAAGTCGTCGCCGGCGAACGGTGGGCGGCCGGTGAGCACCTCGAGGAGGATGGCGCCGAGCGCGAAGACGTCGGCGCGCGCATCGACCTCCTCCTCGCGCGCCTGCTCGGGCGCCATGTAGGCCACCGTGCCCACGAGGCGCTCCGGCGGAGCGGCGGGCGACCCGGGGCGCGCCATGTCCTGGTCCTCGCGGGCGTCCCGGGCCAGGCCCCAGTCCATGAGCAGGACCTCGCCGAAGGACCCGACCATGACGTTGTCGGGCTTGAGGTCGCGATGGACGATCCCGCGGCTGTGCGCGTACGCCAGCGCCTCGCCCACCTTCACCAGGGTCTGCAGGAGCTCGCGCGGGGGGGCCCAGGGCGCGCGCCGCCCGAGCCAGCGGTGGCGCGCCCGGCCGCGGTCGACCCGGGCCAGGAGCTCGGAGAGCGCGCGCCCGGCCACGTAGCGCAGGAGGAGGTAGTCGCGCCCGTCCTCGGTGACGCCGGTCTCGTAGACCGGCGGGACGCCGGGGTGGGCGATGTGCGCCGTGACCATCGCCTCGCGTCGGAAGCGCTCCGCCCGCTGCGGGCCGCCCCCCTCGCGCACGAGCTTGAGCGCGGCGGGCCGCTCGAGGCGCGGGTCACGGACGAGGTAGACGATCCCCATGCCTCCGCGCCCCAGCTCGCGCTCGACGACGAGCTCGAGCCCCGAGCGCGTCCGGACGACCGTGCCCGGCGGGAGCTCCGGGTAGCCGCCGCCCTCCGCCGCCGCCGGCGCCTCGGGGTCCTGTCCGCCGTCGCTCGTGACGGTGCGCGTGCGGTCGCGGGGGATGACGACGATCCCCGAGTCGCGGGTCTCGAGCGAGGCGCGCCGGAGGCCGCCGCCCGGCGTCGTCTCGCCGAGCCCGGCCAGCTCCTCGGCGGAGAGGGCGCCGCTCTCGAGGGCCCAGGTCCGCAGCGCGCCCGCGCGGCGGAGCGCCTCCAGCCGCTCGGGGGTGACCACCCCCCGCGCGAGGAGCACCCGGCCCAGCGCCGCGTCGTCCACCGAGACCTCGCCCCGGGGCGCGCCCCGGCGCAACCGTGTGTATCTCCTCTCGACCAAAAGACAAGGCCGGGGACGGGTCACCCCCGGGAAACTCCCGGGAAGTCGCGGACGGCGGCTGCTACAGTCCCTTCACGACGTCATGAAGCCGGCAGAGCCGATCGACACGGCGGAGCAGGCGGTCGCGCTGGCGCGCGAGGCC
Organism: Planctomycetota bacterium; assembly: GCA_019636275.1. Classification (GTDB taxonomy): domain Bacteria; phylum Planctomycetota; class J058; order J058; family J058; genus JAMLIC01. Next base: position 77,532 of record JAHBXY010000022.1, read on the forward strand.
GTCCGGGCCGGGCTCACCGACAAGCCGACCGCGATGCGCCTCGTCCAGGAGCACGTCGCCGCGCCCGCGGGCTCCTTCGGGGCGCTGCTCATCGCGCGGGGGGTCATCGACGCCGCGGACCTGCCGCGCCTCGTCGCCGCGGCAGCCGCCGCGGCGGCCGCGGCCAGCGCCTCGTCGCCGACGATGTGGCTGCCGGCCCGGCCCGTGTCCGACGCGAGCGACCTGCCGCGGCGCCCGCCGTCGGGCGGCGGCGAGCGCGAGTCGGCCCGTCTCCGCCCGACGACGCCGGATGACCCCGGCCGCCACCCGACGCACGACCGGGCGGGGGCCGAGGGCCCGCACGGGCTCTCGGAGCGCACCCTCGTCTACGACGCGGTCCTGCGCCGCCCGGGCGACTCCGGCTCGCGTGAGTTCGACCCGATCGTCGCCGCCGATGCCCCCGACGACCGCCTCGAGTCGACCGCGAGCAGCTCGCGCGACGCGCCGCGCCGCCCCGTCGACATGGACCTCGACTCGGTCGCCATCGACCTGACCAGCTCCGGCGAGGAGCTGGCGCCGCGGGCGGCGCCGCGGCCTGGCGACCGCCTGGGGGCCTACGTGCTCGAGGGCGTGCTCGGCTCGGGCGGCATGGGCGTGATCCATCGCGCGCGCCGCGACGGCGCCGACCAGCCCTACGCGGTGAAGGTGCTCATCGCCCGCCCCGGGCCGTCGGGCGAGGCGCGGCGGCAGCGCTTCGCCCGCGAGGTCGAGGTCCTCCGCCGGCTCGAGCACCCGAACATCGTGCGCATGCACGACGCCGGGAGCCACGGACCGTACGACTGGTACGCCATGGACCTCGTCGAGGGCCGCGAGCTGGGCGACCTCCTCGCGCAGGGCCGCCTGACCGTCCGACAGCGCCTCGACATGTTCTCGAGCATCTGCCGGGCGGTCGCGCACGCGCACGAGCGCGGGGTCGTGCACCGTGACCTCAAGCCCGGCAACGTGCTCGTCGACCCGACCGACGCCGTCCACGTGCTGGACTTCGGCCTGGCGAAGCTCACGGACGGCGAGCCCGTGGACCTGCAGCTGACGCACGACGGGTCGTCGCTCGGCACGCCCTACTACATGGCGCCCGAGCAGCTCGTCAGCCCGAAGGACGTCGACCGCCGCGCCGACGTGTTCGCCCTCGGCGTGCTCCTCTACGAGCTCATGGCCGGGGCGCGCCCGTTCGTCGGCACGACGGCGGTGGACGTGAGCAACAAGATCCTGAACGTGACGCCGCCGCCGCCCTCCACGGTGGGCAAGAACGTCCCGCCCGGCGTCGACGCGATCTGCGCCCGGGCCCTGCAGAAGGACGCGGCCGCCCGCTACCAGGACGTCGACGCCATGCGCCGCGAGGTCGACCGCGTGCGCCGCGCCCTGGCGCCCCCTCGCGCGGGGGGCGGCGGAGGCGAGAGCGGCGAGGGCGACGCGGTCGAGTGGCTGTCGCGCAACCGCGACGGCGTGATCGTCGGCTTCGTCCTGGCGACGCTCGTCTACGTGCCGCTGCTGATCGTCGTGGTCCTGCTCGTGCGGCTCGCGCGCTAGAGGCTCGGCCGGACATGCGCCAGGCTGGTGCCTCGGGCGGGCCGGGCCGGGCCGACTCCGGCCGGGGGTCCCCGTGCTCGGCCGCCGATCCACCCGTGAGTCCTCGAATGTGAGATCGGAGCGGCCGAGCACCCGGATCCCCCGGCATCAGCGATGAGGCTAGAGGGCTGGCAGGAAGGCCGCGAAGCGGCTTTCCGGCCGGCCCTCTAGACGCCGCTGGACAGGTTCACCGCAGAGGAGCAGAGGGAGCAGAGGCGCGCCGGCGGCTCGGGACCCCCCGGGTGACTCGCCCGGACTTCGTGCGTCGAGCGGATCCAGGCGAGGCCGCGCCCGGCCCGCGCAGCGAGCGC
>JAHBXY010000220.1 GCA_019636275.1 Planctomycetota bacterium
CGGCTCCGATCGAAGGCTGGTCACCAGCGGAGCGTGGTAGCGCCGATCTCTTGAGTGGCCCTGAGGTGTGCTCGACGGCTGCGAAGGACGTGCCTGGCCGCGGCGGCGCGCGCGGGCTCGAGATAGGTCGCTACGGTCACACCGCCCGGACGGACACAACCTCGAGCACCGGGTCGCCGGTCATCCCCAGACCGACGGCGTCCGCGGCCACCTGACCCTCGACCTCGACCCGCTGCCCCTCGGGCAGCGGCGCGCGCGCGCGCAGGGCGAAGCGCCGTCCGTCGTCGGTCACGAGGACCTGGACGCCGGGGCCCAGGTCCTCGCGCTCCACGCGGCCGGTGAGCGTCACACGATCACCGCGCCCGACGCCTTGCCGCGGGCCAGGCGCACGACGACCGCCGTGAACGCCAGGAGCGCGACCGCGTTGCCCGCCAGCCAGAGCGTGTCGAGCAGGCCGTGGCCGGGGATGAACCGGACGTCGGCCCAGGGCAGGACCACGCCCGTGATCAGCCGGGCCGCCCAGCCCAGCATGAGCCCCACGGCCAGCGAGCGGATGGCGCGCGGCGCCTTGACCGTGACCAGCCCGACGAAGCCCGGGATGAGCGCGCTCGCGAACAGCGGCGTCCAGTGCCAGCTCGGCCCGAGCAGGGGCAGGTCCCACACGGCGATCCCGCGCGTGATGAACGGCCCGATCAGCGGCACCTCGCCCAGGCCGAGCGGCCGGAGGAAGAACAGGCCCGACGCCGCCGCCAGCGCGCCGACGGCCGCCAGCGGCAGGGCCGCGTCGCGGCGCTCGAGCCGGCGCGACGCGAGGAAGAGGAGCAGCGCCGAGAGGCCCAGGGCGACCGAGCCGGGGAGGAACATGGCCCGGCGCACGGCCGCGCCGGCGTCGAGGACGCCCCAGCCGTACTTCTGCGTCCAGCCCCCGCTCGCGTCCGCGCCGGGCCGGGCCGTGGCCTTGAGGATGTCCTCGATCGCGTCGGGGTCGGTCACCCCGCACGAGTAGAGGAGCGCCGCCGCGCCCGACACGTGCGGCGTGGCCATCGACGTCCCCTGCCAGAAGGCGTAGATCGTCTTGCGCCCGCGCGGGTCGACCGTGTTCTGCAGCACGCCCGCCTCGACGCCCTGCGACTTGTCGCCGCCCGGCGCGGCGATGAACGTCTCCTTGCCGTGCGACGAGTAGGGGGCGAGCCGGGCCTTGGGGCCGACCGACGAGACGGCGGTCGCGCCGGGGTAGGCCGCCGGATACTCCACGCGCGCGCGGCCGCCGTTGCCGGCCGCGCACACGACCAGGCAGCCCTTGTCGCGGGCGTACTTCACCGCGTCGGCCAGGACCTTCGAGTGCCCGCCGCCGCCGAGCGAGAGGCTGAGGACGTGCGCGCCGTTGTCGGCGGCGTAGCGGATCGCGTCGGCGATGTCGACCGTCGTGCCCCAGCCGCCGGCGCTCAGCACCTTGAGCGGCATGATCCGCGCCCGGTGCGCCAGGCCGATGACGCCGCGGCCGTTGTTCGTCGACTGGGCGATCGTCCCGGCGCAGTGCGTCCCGTGGCCGTGGTCGTCGCCCGGGTCCTCGTCGTCGTTGACGAAGTCGTAGCCGCGCACGAACCCGGTCCCGAGGAGGTCCGGCGCGGCGGGCCCGCGCTTGGTGCCCTCGTAGCCGACGCCCGTGTCGAGGACGGCCACGACCACGCCCTCGCCCGAGGCGTAGCGCCAGGCGTCGCGGGCGTGGACCATCTCCATGTTCCACTGCTTGGGGTAGTAGGGGTCGTTGGGGAAGCTCGCCAGCGGCGGCGGCTGGTCGTCCTCGGGCAGGATGTCGCCGCCGCGCGAGAGGAGCTCGCTCGGCTCGACCCGGATGACGAAGCTGGGCTCGGCGTGCTCGACCATGGGGTCGGCGCGCAGGCGCGCGAGCAGGGCCGCCTGCTCGGCGCGTGGGACGCGCAGGACGGCGATCGCCTCGTCGGCGACGTTGGGGCTGTTCCAGCGGACCGCCTCGGCCGCGATCCCGAAGCGCGCGCGGAACGCCTCGAGCGAGGTGCCGTCGACGAGGTCCACGACGAGCTCGTCGGGCGCGACCGGCGTGTCCTCGTCGTGCTCGAACGGGCCGTGCGAGCGGGCGTCGCAGCCGGCCAGGGCCAGGGCCAGGGCCGCGAGGGCGGGGGTCAGGGCGAGGCGCAGGCGGCGCAGCATCTCAGGCCTCCCGCCGCGCGCCGAGCGGGCCGCGCAGCGCCTCGGGGTCCCACTCGAGGCGCAGGTGCCAGCGCGACGCCAGCGCGCCGAGGCCCGCGCCCAGGCCGGCGCCGAGGAGGCGGGCGGCGGCCGACCCGCCGAGGAGGAGCGAGAGGCCGTAGCCGAGCGCGCCGCCGCCGGCGATCGCCTTCAGGCGCTCGGTCCCGCGGCACTCGGGGCAGGGCTCGGCCTCGTAGCTGAAGCCGGAGAAGCGGCCGGAAAGGCGGCCGGACGCACCGAACGATGCGTCGCTGGACCCGAAGGGGCCCTGCGAGGGGTCGGCGTGGCTCATGGAGCGGGTCCCTCCTCCCGGGTGCGCGGTCCAGAGTAGCAGCGCCCATGCCGCTTGTCGCGCGCCTAACCCTCGACGTCACAACTCGTCCCCCTGGGCCAGGGTGGGGCACCTGCTGTAGGATGCTGCGCCAGGTGCGGCAGGGGGCCCCGCGGGTCGCGGGGGCGCCGGCGCCGGCGGGGCGGGCCGGACCGATGGACGAACAGCGCTCGGTCGACGAGGCCTGCCGGGCGCTCGACCTCCTGGCCGAGCTGCGCCTGCGCACGGCCCCGCACACCGACGAGGCGCGCCGCCTCAACACCGAGCTGCGCGCGGCGCACCGGATCAAGCGCCCGGCCGACGCCCTGGCCCTGTGGACGCAGGCGCTCGCCGGCGAGGCGCCGGGCGACGAGCGGCTGGGCAAGGCGCTCGTCGAGTGGTCGCTGGCGCTCGGCGTGCACGCGGCGATCAACCTCGAGGACCTGCGCGCCACGCGCCGGGCGATCGAGGCGATGACCACGACGCTGCCGCCGCTGCGCGCGCGCGCCGGCGCGGTCTTCGGCTGGGCGCGGCGCGCGCGCGACGTGACCGAGGCCATGGCGGGCCTCGTCGGCCGCTCGCGCGTGATGGACGAGGTGCGCACGCAGACGTGGCGGGCCGTGTTCACCGACGACCTGCGCAAGGCCCTGGCCCTGCGCGCGCCGCACCGGCTGTCGGTCCTGATCACGGGCGAGCCGGGCACGGGCAAGGAGATCGTCGCCCGCACGGTCGCCGCCGGGCGCGGCCCCCTCGACCCCGACGGGGCCGAGCCGGGCCCCTACGTGGCCGTGAACATCGCCTCGCTCACGCCGTCGCTGGCCAGCTCGGCGCTGTTCGGCCACGTGCGCGGCGCGTTCACCGGCGCCACGCGCGAGCGCGCCGGCCTGTTCGCCGCGGCGTCGGGCGGCGTCCTGTTCCTCGACGAGATCGGCGACGCCAGCCCCGAGGTGCAGGTGCGGCTCCTGCGCACCCTGCAGGAGGGCACCGTCCGCCCCGTGGGGGCCGACTTCGAGCGCCACGTCGAGGTGCGCGTGATCGCCGCCACCAACCGCGACCTCGGCGGCGGCGAGGACGGCTTCCGCCAGGACCTCCTCGAGCGCCTCTCCGTGCTGCGCGTCACCTGCCCGCCGCTGCGCGAGCGCGCCGAGGACCTCCCCGAGCTCGTCGGCCACTTCGTCGGCCAGGAGATCGACCTCGCCGCCTGGCCGCGCATCGTCGAGGACGCCCTGGCCCGCCTCGAGGCGGAGACGCGCGACTACGACTGGCCGGGCAACGTCCGCGAGCTGCGCGCGGCCACGAACCGCGTGATCGCCGGGCAGCCGGCGCTCCTCCCGCGCCGCGCCGCGCCCGCCCTCCCCACCGGACCCGCCGCCGCCGGCGACGCCGTGATCGCCGCCTGGGGGCTCGTGAGCCTCGAGGAGGTCAAGCGCCGCTACGCCGAGGCCGTCCTGCGCGGCGTCGGCGGCAACAAGTCGGAGGCCGCGCGCGTGCTCGGGATCGACCGCAACACCCTGGCGCGCTACGTGAAGGCCCTCGAGCGGCCGGTCGCCGAGCCTGACGGCGACCGGGAGCCGGTGGCTTGAGCCGAGCGATGTCAGGAGTTCCGCGAGAGGCCCTCGACCGCGGGCGCCGGAGGAGTCACCATGGGCGCTGACCCAGCGGGGACGGCGTGACGAACGACCCGAAGCCCACCGCGGAGGTCCGCCGCCGGTCGGTCCACGAGGACCCCGAGGCCTTCCTCCTCGAGATCATCTCCCGGGCCGACGACCGCCTCGGCACCGGCGCGGCCGAGCTCCTCGGCGCCGTCGCCGGCGCCGGGCTGGCGCTCCTCGTGCCGTTCGCCTCGGGCCTGATCCTCCGCGGCGTGATCGGCTCGGCGATCGGGACGTTCGTGGGCAAGAAGATCGCCGAGCACGAGCCCTCGTGGTTCCGGCGCCGCCTCGAGCTGGCGCTCGACCGCTTCGAGGAGATCAACCGCTTCCACGCCGAGGGGCGCTGCAGCACGCGCGCGCGCGACGAGTACGTCGACGACCTCGTGGAGCGCTTCTTCGACAAGGGCGACTCGCTCCTGGAGTGAATCACCACAGAGGAGCAGAGGGAGCAGAGGGCTCGATCCAGCAGGTCCCTCCTCGGCTCCCTCCGTCGGCACCTCGAGCGGGCTCGACCACTTCGAGAGGTCGACCCGTCGGCCGCGTCCGGTCAGAGCAGACCGGCCAACAGCGTCCTCCTCCCGGCTCGGAACGAGGTGGCGCGCGGGCTGACCGCGAGACGCCGGACTTCGCAGGTCACCCCGCCTAGTCCGGATCATGCACGAGTGGAGGTCGTCACGTCACGTGAAGTCGAGCCAGGAGAGTGCATGATCCGGGCGGTGCCCGAGCGAGGGGCTCGGCGAGCACCGGGCCGGTCTCGACACGGTGTCGTCGAGGAGCGCCGAGCCCCGAGCGAGGTGGCCGACAGCCTGGCGAGGATCGTTCAGGGTCCCGTGCAGGTGCGGTGCGAACGTCGTCACGCGGTCATGAATGATCCGAGCCAGGGCACCCGAGGGGACGGTCCGCTGATGAAGCACTCCCTCTGCTCCCTCTGCTCCTCTGTGGTGAGCCTCCGGCTCAGTACCAGCCCGCCGGCGCGCCCCGGCGCCGCTCGATCATGGCCTCGTCGAGGACGACCTCGAGGCCGCGCTCGAGGATCGGGTCGTGGCCCTGCGCGTAGGGCAGCGAGGCCTGCACCTCGACGTCGGGCGGGACGCCCTTGCCCTCGAGGACGACGCCGCCGGTCATCGTGCGCATGTCGAGCATGGGCAGGAGGAGGTGCGCGCCGTCCGGGAGCGGCCGGAACTGCGCCCCGAGCACGGCCCCCCGCGTGCGCTGGCCGACGACCTTGCCCAGGCCGCGGCGCCGCCACGAGAAGGCCAGGACCTCCTTGGCCGAGCGCGTCTCGGAGTCGACGAGCAGGACCACCGGCCGCCGCCCCCACAGCGGGCCGCCGCGGGCGCCGGGGTCGAAGAAGTCGAGCAGCCGGTCGACGGCGCTCGGCAGCCCGCCCTGGCCGCGCACGTCGAGCACCAGCCCGTGGGCGTCGGCGAGGTCGCGGCTGATGAACTCGGCGAGCAGGTCGACGGGCTCCTCCGAGAGCACGTGGTAGAGGCGCATGTAGCCGACCTTCAGCCCGTGCCGCTCGAGCACGCGCCGGCTCACGCGCGAGCCCTCGAGCTCGCTCCACATCGCGGAGGTGAGCGTGAGCTGGAACATGCCCTTGGGCCGCTGGAAGCGCTGCAGCTCGAGGCGCGCCCGCTCGCCCGCCTTCTCCGTGGGCAGGACGTAGCCGCGCGGCCCGCCGAGCCCCGCGTCCCAGGGCAGCGGGCGCAGGTTGGCCTGCTCGGGCGGCTGCCCGTTGAGCGCCAGCAGCCGGTCGCCCCGCAGGAGGCCGGCCGCGTCGGCCGGCCCGCCCGCGACGCAGTCGGCCACGTAGTAGCCGTCCTGCAGCCGCGCGAGCTTGACGCCGAAGGTCGGCGCCAGCATCCCCTTGGCCTCGTGGTCGTAGTGCTTGCGGTAGACGTCCTCCTCGATGATGGCCGCGTGCGAGACCTTGAGCTCGGCGAGCATCTCGAGGATGACCTCGTGCACCTCCTGCTGGCTGCGCGCGGCCCGCGCCCGCGGCAGGTGGCGCTCCCGCGCGGCGTTCCAGTCGACGCCGTGCATGCCGCGCTCGTAGAACGCGTCGCGGACCATGCGCCAAGCGTCCTCGAACGCGCGCAGGTCGGGCCCGCGCGGCCGCTCCTGCGCGCCGCCGGGCGCGCATACGAGCGCGCACACGAGCCCGACGGCCAGCGCCGGGAGGCCGCGCCTCACGACGGCTGCCCCTCGGACGGCGGCGGCCCGCCGGCGTCGCCCTCGGCCGGGGCCGCCGCGTCGTCGACCTCGAGGTCGCGCTCGCGCTGGGCCCGGTTGGCGCCGTAGTGCTTGTAGTCGCCCTGCCACTTGACCCGCCGCGGCCGGGCGAACATCTGCATGGCCGCGACGCCGACCAGGAGGAGGATCAGCGCGCCCAGGCCGATGAAGTTCGTCTTGTAGGCCTGGAACCAGCACGACCACTCGAGCTCGAGCCGCGGGTCGGTCGGGGCCAGCTCGGAGGCCTTGCTGAACAGCGGCAGGGCCGCGGCGAAGTTGCCCTGGTCGTAGTGGGTCTTGGCGTCGCGCGCGTAGACGCGCCCGCGCAGCTCGCCGCAGCGCACGGAGACCGTCGGGCTCAGCGTCGCGGCGCGGGCCAGCAGCGCGTCGATCACCTCGAACGGGGTCCCGACGTCGCGGACGATCCAGGACCCGGGGGCCGCCGGGACGAGGCTCTTCATGCGCACGTAGCCCCTGGCCTCCGGCCCGAGCGTCAGCTCGACCCAGCCGCCGGCCACCTCCGGCCCCTGCAGCGGCTGGTCGCGCGCCACGGTCCCGACCTTCTTGGCCAGGTCGGCCGGCGCGGCGCGGACGGCGTTCTCCTCCACCTCCTCGGCGAGCGCGTCGACGAGGAGCTCGGCCAGGATGGCCTTGGACCGCGGCTGCTCCGCCGGGGCCAGGTAGGCCAGGGCCTCCTCGAGATGGGCGCCGGCCTCCTCCCGGTCGCCGGCCTTGCGCCGCTCGTCCGCGATCTGCAGGAGCACCCCGGGGGTGGTCTCGAGCGCGGGGCCGTGCGCGGCGTCCTGGGCGAGCACGCCGCGCAGCACGTTCGCCGCCTCGGCGTGCTGCCCCTGGCCGGCCATTGCGCGCGCCTGCTCGACCTGCTTGTCGAGCTCGAGGCGGCGCTTGCGCGAGGCGTCCTGGATCAGCGTCTCCAGGGCCAGGTGCACGGCGTCGCTCGGCCGCGCGCCCTGCTCGATCGCCCGCTGGAGCCGATCGACGGCGATCTCACGCCGGCGCAGCTCCTTGACGATCTCGTCGAGGACCGTGGCGCCCATCTTCTGCAGCATGCCGGCGGCGCGCTCCGCCCGCTTCTGCTGGTCGCTCGTCGAGGCCGCCGTGGTCGAGGTGGCCACGTCGAGGAGCGAGGCGACGGCCTCCGCCGGGCGGCGGGCGAAGGCGGCCTCGATCGCCTCGTTGAGGTCGTCGGACTGCAGGTAGATGTCGAACAGGCGGCCGCCGGACGGCGGCCGCAGGGCGCCCGGCACGTCGGCGAGCAGGCCGACGAGGCGCCGCTTGTGGGTGCGCGGCCGCTCGTCCTGGGACAGCGGGCCGCGCCGCACCTCGCCGCGCTCGAGGCGCGAGGTCTGCAGGTTGCGGTCGTTGGCCACCAGGTCCTCGAGGACCACCGTCGCCGTGAGCTGCCCGAACGCCTCGAGGCCCTGCAGGATCGGCGCGCGGCGGGCCGTCTCCTGCTCGGCGAGGGCGCGGCTGACGAGGAGCTGACAGAGCGCCTTGTCGCCGTTGCGCCCCGCCGCGACGTAGACGCGCGCCAGGCCCTCGGTGTCCTTGGCCGTGGCCGCCTGCTCGAGGGCCTGGAGCAGGAAGCGGCGGGCCGCCGGCGACGAGATGCTCACGCGGTCCTCGGGCGCGATGACCACCTCGACGCGCCCGTCGCACGCCCCCTCGAGCTGGGAGACGTGGCGCACCTTGACCGTCTGCGCCTCGAAGAGCGACGGGAGCAGCAGCTCCTCGGTCGCGAGCGGCGGCGAGTCGCTCGTCATGCGCACGTCGCCGAGGAGGAAGCGCAGGCGCGTGCCGACCAGGATCGTCCCGGGCAGCGCGTGCGAGACCTCGACGTCGAAGGCGAGGCCGCCGTCGCGCGTCGACCGGCGGCGGCTGACCTTCAGGAACAGCTCCCCCCCCTCGATCTGCAGCGTGTGCTGCGACGGGAGCGCCACCGGGCGGACGCCGCTGGTGACGCTGGCGCGCGGGCGCGGCGCCTCGGGCGGGCCCCACTCCTCGTTGCGCCAGACGCGCCAGGTGAAGTGCGTGTCGGTGAGCGCCGTGACCTGCCCGACGTCGAAATCGATCCCGACGGTGTCGCCGACGCGCACGCCGTCGAAGGCGTCCTTGCCCTCGGGTGCCCCCGGCCGCGGCGCGTCGCCGCCCCCCTCCGCCAGGCGCGGGTTGTCGAACGAGACCAGCTGCTCGAGCGGGATGGCGCGCTGGGCGCCCTCGAGGAACGTGGGCGGCTCCGAGCCCGGCGTCCGCGGCTGCAGGCGCACCTCGCTGAGGTTGGCGCTGAGGAAGCGGTAGAGCTCGCCGTTGACCGTGACGAGGTCGCCGTGGCGGCTGCCGAGGAGCCGCTCCTCGAGCTCCGGGTCGAGCTCCTTGGTCCGGCCGCCGCGCGCGAGGTCGATGACGTGCCCGCCCTCGACCGTGATGCGCAGCGTATCGCCCTTCTTCAGGAACTCGAGCAGCGTCTTGTGCCGCTCGTAGACCTCCGGGTCGACCAGGAGCTGGCGGCCGGCGGAGAGGACCAGCCAGCGGCGCTGACCGTCGCTCACCAGGCGCTCGAACTGCGCCGTGACGTTGCGGCGCCGCGAGCCGGAGAGGTCCTGCTCGAAGCGGCGGATGTTGGTCAGCCGCCCGCCGCGATGCGAGAGCACCACGCGGTCGCCGTCGCGCAGCGACTCGAGCAGCGCCTGGTGTCGCGCGTAGACCTCGCCCGATACGCCGAAGCGGCTGCCGCCGCGGATGAGGAGCACGCGCTCCTGCAGCGACACCTCGAGGCGCTGGAACACGCCCTCCTGTTCGACCTCCTGCTGCGCGCGCGCCGGGGCGGCCGCGACCAGCGCGAGCGAGGGCAGCGTGACCGCGAGCAGGCCGAGCCTCGTCATGGCACTCCCCTGACGCGCCGGGACCCTCCGGCGCGGGCTGGCATTCTGGCACCCGACCGGCTCCGAGACCAACGGCGGCGGCAGCCGGTCGGCGCTGCTAGAATCCCGGCCTCCCCGGGCCCGGGGAGCGGGAGGAACGCCGTGGTCACGTCCGGTCGTGCTCGGGCCGCGCTGAGGCCGATCCTGCCCTCCCTCGTGCTGCTCGTCGCCGGGTGCGGCGGGACCGAGGAGAAGAGGGACCCGGCGCCAACCCCGCGCGTGGCGGCGCCGGCCCCGCGCCTGCTCGCCTCCTACGCGGGGACGTGGACCCGGGATGACGGGGTCGTCTACGAGGTGCAGGACGCCGACGGGGCCGTCCGCGGCGCCCTGCAGGCGGACCCGGCCGGGCGCTGGCGCTCGGTCGAGTTCACCCTGCGGCGCGAGCAGGAGACCCTCCGGGGCGCGGCGACGGTCGCCCTGGCCCTGGAGGAAGATGACGACGGCGCCGGGCGCACGGTGGAGGTGCGCTGGGAGCTCGCGCCGGAGGCCGACGGCGGCCTGCGCGGCCGGCTGCAGACGGCCTGGCTCGACGAGGCCGGCGAGGTGCTCCTGTTCGAGCAGGAGCCCGAGTGGCGCGCCCACCGCTTCGAGGTCCGGCCGGCGGCGCCGGCGCCCGCCGCGCCGGCGACGCCCGAGCCCGAGCCCGTGGCGCCCGAGCCCGTGACGCCCGAGCCCGGAGCCCGCGCCGACGCCCACGGCGCCCGAGCCCGAGCCGAAGCCTGCGGCGCCCGGAGCCTGAGCCGAGCGCCTGCGGCGCCCGAGCCTGAGCCGGCCCCCGGCCCACGGTGACCGGGCGCAGGCGTTTGACAGTGCACCGCGGCGCGGCGCGCCCAGGAGGAGGCCGACGGCCGCTGCCCTGGTGGCCCTCTCGCCGACGAGGAGAGGCGCGCCCGGCCGCGAGCTCGAGGGCGCCCGCGAGCGCTGGGCGCGCGACCGGCCCAGCAGGCCGCCGAGGGCCGGGCGCGCCACGAGGAGCGCGCGCGCCAGGCGGAGGCGGCGCGCGCGGCCGCGGCGGCGGACGCGGCGCGTCGGGCTGAGGCCTCGCCTGCCCCCCACGGCCTGGCGAGCAGGCGCCTGGCGACCAGGGTCAGGCCGGCGACCCGACCCCGGCCGGTGACCAGGCCAGCGAACCCCCGGCGCGCGACGATGCGGCCCGCCGCGAGGCGGCCGCGCGCGAGCAGGCGGAGCAGGCCCGGCGCGAGCGGGAGGAGCGCACCCGCCGCGAGCGCGAGGAGCAGGCCCGCGCCGCGGAGGAGGCCGAGCGCGCCCGCCGCGAGGCCATGGCCCAGGGCGCGCCGGACGCAGACGAGGCCCGGCGCATGGCCGAGGAGCTCGAGCGCCAGGACGCCGAGCGCCGGCGGCGCCTCGAGGAGACCGAGCAGCTCCGCGAGCGCCGCAAGACCCCCGAGGGGCTGGCGCAGGTGCTCTTCGAGGCCATGCGCGACCTCAAGGGCGACCTGTTCCAGGCCTGCTGGCTCGACGCCCGCGACGCGCAGCACCTGTTCGGCCCGCGCGGCCGCGAGCAGACGCAGCTCGTCCAGCGCGCCTGCCGCGCCGCGTGGGACGCCCACCGCGCGCAGAGCGTGCAGGACGAGCTGAAGCGGGCGCAGTTCGTCCGCGCCGAGGCGCCCTCGCGCAGGGGGCGCCTCGGGCACGAGGTCCAGGGCGGGCACATCGTCTACCGCGTCGATGGGCAGGAGAAGACGATCCCGCTCGCGCACCTGTACCAGGTCGAGGACGGGAGCTGGAAGGCCGCCAAGATGCTGCCCTGAGCGGGGCGCCGTCGCCCCGCGGAGATCGCCCCCGCGCCGGCGCGGCGCGCCAGCACCGAGGCTCGTGAAGCACCTCCTCCCGCTCCTCTCGCTCCTCGTCCTCCTCGCCGCCCCGGCCCGCGCGCTCGAGGTCACGGTCGAGGTCGGCCTCGACGGCCTCCTCGTCGACGGGGCCTGGGCGCCGCTCGAGGTGCGCTGCGCGCTCGGCCCCGACGAGCCGCGCCTCGACGGCCGGGTCGTGGTCGCCCGCCCGCGTGAGGTCGTCGGGCGCATCGAGGCGCCGCTGAGAGTCGAGCCGGGCGAGGTCGCCGTCGCGCGCCTGCTCGTGCCCGTGACCGCGGGCGCGAGCCACGCCGTGCGCATCGTCGACGCCGACGGGCGGACCCTCGCCACGGCCGTCCCCGAGGCGGTCGGGACCGTCCTCATGCCCGACGAGCGCCTCGTCCTGTTCGCCGGGCCGGTCGGGCTGCCGGGCCTGGCCGACGGCGGCGCCGACCGCGCGCGGGTCGCCCGCCT
>JAHBXY010000221.1 GCA_019636275.1 Planctomycetota bacterium
GCAGCTCGACCGTGACCGCCGCCCCGAGGCCGTCGCCCTGGCTCTCGGCGCGCACCGTGCCCCCGTGCAGCTCCACCAGCCCTCGGGCGAGGGCGAGCCCGAGCCCCAGCCCGCCGCGGGTCCGGGCCAGGGAGCGGTCCGCCTGGGTGAAGGGCTGGAACACGCGCGCGAGCACGTCGGGCGGCATGCCGATGCCCGTGTCGCGAACGACGAGCCGGACGACGCCGCCCGCCGCGGGCCGCTCGAGCCGCACGGACACCTGGCCGCCCGGCGGCGTGAACTTGACCGCGTTGTGCACGACGTTGCCGACCACCTGCGCGAGCCGGTCGGCATCGCCGTCGACCGCCACCGCCTCCTCGGGGAGCGCGAGGTCCAGCGAGAGGTCCTGCTTCTCGATGAGCCCGCGGTGGTCCTCGACGACGTCGCGGACGAGGCGGCACAGGTCGAGGGGGCGCCGGCGCACCTGGACCTTGCCCCGCGTGATCCGGGCCACGTCGAGGAGGTCGTCGACCAGCCGCGTCAGGTGCCCGACCTGCCGCTCCATGGTCTCGAGGACCCGCGCGCGGCGCTCCCCGTCCGTGGCGGCGCCGAGGACCTCGAGCCCGATCCGGAGGGGCATGAGCGGGTTGCGCAGCTCGTGCGAGAGCACGGCCAGGAACTCGTCCTTGCGGCGGTCCGCCTCGACGAGCTGCTCCTGGCGCGTCTCGAGCTCGTCGCGCTGGGCCTGGAGCTCCTCCTGCTGGACCTGCAGCTCCTCCTGCTGCGCCTGGAGCTCCTCCTGCTGGGCGTGGAGCTCCTCGTTCTGCGCCTGGAGCTCCTCGTTCTTGTCGTTGAGGTCCCCCGCCAGCACCTGGACGCGCGCGTGGGCCCGCGCGTTCTCGACGCTCACGGCGAGCTGTTTGGCCGAGTGCTCGAGGAACTCGACAGCCCCGTCGGGCAGGTCGCGGACGCTCCCGACCACGACCACGCCCACCACCTCGCGCGCGCGCAGGGTCAGCGGCACGGCGACGACGACGCGCGGCGGGAGCGCCTCGAAGCCGAAGCGCGCCCGGAACGGCGCGTCGGGCGGGAGGTCCTTCACCAGCAGGGTCGCGTTGGAGCGCGCCGCCTGGCCCGGGATCCCCTCGCCCAGGGCGAGCGTCTCCTCGCCGCCGTCGAGGGCGAAGGCCGCGTGGCGCCGCAGGGCGCCGCCCTCCGGGGTGACGAGGTAGACCGCGCCGAGCTCCGCGCGCACGTGGGCGACGAGCGCCGCCAGGCCGTCCTCGCACAGGCGCGTCACGTCGAGCGTCGCCGCGAGCGAGCTCGCCAGCCCGGCGCTGGCGGCCAGGCGCTCCTCGCGGGCGCGCAGCGCCAGGGCCATGCGGCCGAACGCCCGGGCCAGGTGGGCGAGCTCGCCCTGCTCCTCCGGCCCCGCCGTGGTCGCCAGCGCGGCCGCCGCCTCGTGATCGCCCGCGGCGAGGCTGTCCGCGGCGGCCATGAGCTCGCGGGCAGGGCCGCGCACGGCGCGGATCGTGAGCAGCGCCGTGACGCCGAGGAGGCACACGACGCCCAGGAGGGTGAGCGGCACCCGGAGCTGGAGGTCGCCGCGGGCTGCCGCGACGTGGGCGCGCCGGGCGCTCGCCAGCCCTTCGAGGTGGTGGCTCAGGGCCGCGAGCGAGGCGAAGGCGACCTCCCGCGTGTCCGTGAGCGCGCGCTCGCGCTCGCGGATCTGGGCGTGCTCGGCGCCGGCGCGGGCGTGCTCGACGAACTCGTCCGCCTCGCGGGCGAACACCTCGAGGTCGGCCGACGCCCGGGCGGCGAGGGCGCGGGCGTCGGCGTCGTCGGCCGGGGCCGTGAGGCCCGACCTCACTCGCCTGGCGTCGGCCGCGACGGCCCGGTAGGTCGCGAGGTGGCGCTCGTCGCGCGTGAGGACGTAGGTGCGCGCCGCGATCCCGCGCTTGAGCGTCGCGAGCTCGACCGCCCGCGCCGTCTCGGCCGCCGCTGCGGCGGCCGCCTCGTCCTCCCGCAGCTCCGCCGTGCGCGCCAGCACCAGCAGCGTGACGACGCCGAGCGCCGCGAGGAGGAGCGCGGCGACGCCGAAGCCGAGGCCGAGGCGCTGGCCGATGCTCAGGCCGATGCGCACGAGGCCCCCTCGACCGCGCCTGGGTCGCGTGACCCTGGCTCGAGCGCGAAGAGCCGCGCGCGCCGGTCGACCACCCGGAAGCGCTCCGCCACGGGGCCGCTCAGCCACTCGGCCTCGCCGAGCCACAGGAGGCCGCCGGGCAGCAGGCCCGCGGTCAGGAGCTGCAGGACCCGCTGCTGCAGGGCGGGCTGGAAGTAGATGAGCGTGTTGCGGCAGGCGACCAGGTCGAACGCGCCGGGCGGGGCGGCGGCCGTGGCCAGGTCGTGGCGCTCGAGGCGCACGCGGCGGCGCAGGGCGGGCTCCACCTGCCAGCGGTCGGCGCCGGCGGCGACGAGGTGCCGGTCGCGCAGCGCGACCGGTAGCTCCTCGAGCACGGCCGCGCCGTACGTGGCGCGCGCCGCCGCCGCGAGCGCGGCCGGGTCGATATCGGTCGCGGTCACGTCTGGCGCGTCCTCGGGCGGCTGCAGCGACCCGAGCAGCATGGCCAGGCTGTAGGGCTCCTCGCCCAGGCCGCAGCCGGCGCTCCAGACGGCGACGCGGCGCCCGGTCGCCGCGCGCCGCGCCGCGAGCGCCTCGCGCACCGCCTCGAAGGCGGGCGCGCCGCGATAGAAGCGGCTGACCTTGATCGTGAGCCGCTCGAGGAGGGCGTCGGGCTCCGCCGGGTCCTCGCGCAGGCGCCGCAGGTAGAGGTCGAGCGAGGCGACGTTCGCCGCGATCATCCGGTTGCGCACGCGTCGCACGAGGGTCGCCACCCGGTAACCCTGGAGGTCGACGCCACGGCGCTCCCGGAGGAGGAGCACGACCTCCTCGAGGACGGTGAGCTCCTCGGTCGAAAGCGCCACGGCGGCCGACATGCGGCCATGGTCCCTGGCGCCGGCCGTCGCCGCAACCGTGTCCCCTGTCCCGAGTGGGCACCCGTGGGTAACACGCAGGGGAAATCCACCCACTCCCGGGCGACCGGTCGTCACCGTCCCTCCGCCGTCGGCAGGTGTCCACCCCCGTGCCGGCGCTGTCGCACTCGCAACCGTCGCGCGTGCCACGCTCGTTCGGCACCGGCGTTGCCCCTCTGCCCTTCGAGGGAGCCGCCGTGACAGACCCTGAACGTCCCGAGCCCCGGCGCGAGGAGCAGGTGCTCCCGCTCCCGCGGGAGGAGCTGCGCGTCGACGTGCGGCGAGCGGCCACCGGCACGGTGGTCGTGCGCACGCGCGTGGAGGCGCAGGAGGTGGTCGTCGACGACCCGCTCGCGCGCGAGACCTTCGAGGTCGAGCGCGTCGAGGTGAACCGGTACGTCGACGCGCCGCCGCCCGTCCGCCAGGAGGGGGACACGACGATCGTGCCCGTGCTCGAGGAGGTGCTGGTCGTCGAGCGGCGGCTGCTGCTGCGAGAGGAGGTGCGGCTGGTGCGCCGTCTCACCCGAGAGCGGCGGCCGCAGCGCGTCCTCCTCCGCGCCCAGCGCGCGGAGGTCGAGCGGCTCCCCGCGCCCCCGCCGCGGCCGGCGGCGCGACATGAACCAGAACGGTCTCCGCCGCGGCGGGCGACGGAGCGAGGAACGCCAGCAACGACACCCGGAGGAGAGATCGTCATGACGTCTGACCGCTACTACATCGTCGGCCTGTTCGCGCGGCGCGAGGACGCCATGGCCGCGCGCCAGGACCTGCTGGACATGGGGCACAGCTCGAGCGACATCACCCTCTCGGACGCGCCGTCCGGGAAGAAGGCCAAGGCGCGGCGCGAGCCGGGCTTCTGGACCCAGCTCAAGGAGCTGTTCGGGGCCGAGGACGTCAACCGCTACGACGCCGCGTCGCAGCGCGGGCTCTTCCTGCTCAAGGTCGACTGCGACGCCCACAGGGTCGACACGGCCGCGGACATCCTGCAGCGGCACGGCGCGGTGGACCTCGAGGAGAGGTCCGGGCAGAAGTCGACCGCCGCCGGCACCTCGCGGGCGCCGAGCGGGACGACGAGCACGGAGCAGGAGAAGATCCCGGTCATCGAGGAGCAGCTCGACGTCGGCACGCGCCGCGAGGTGCGCGGCGGGGTGCGGATCTACAGCCGCATCGTCGAGCAGCCGGTGAGCGAGGAGGTCACGCTGCGCGAGGAGCACGTCGACGTCCAGCGCCGCCCCGCGGACCGGCCTGCGACCGAGGCGGACTTCCAGGAGCGCGTGGTCGAGGCCATCGAGACGCGCGAGGAGGCCGTCGTGAGCAAGGACGCGCGCGTCGTCGAGGAGGTCGTGATCAACAAGGACATCGCCGAGCGCACGGAGACGATCCACGACACGCTGCGCAAGATCGAGGTCGACGTGCAGGACCTCGAGGTCGAGTTCCAGAAGGACTTCCAGGACCGCTACGCCTCGACCGGCGCGACCTACGACCAGTACCGGCCGGCGTACGACTTCGGCCGCCAGCTCGCCATGCGCGAGACGGCGCACGGCGACTTCGAGAGCGTCGAGCCGCAGGCGCGCGACGAGTTCGAGCGGCAGCATCCGGGCGAGTGGAGCCTCTACCGCGACGCGATCCGCCGCGGCTACGAGCGCTCCCTGGCCCGGCGCTGACTCCGCCCGGCTCCGCGCGGGCTTCGCGCGGAGGACACGGAGAAGGCTCTTCGACGTGTCCTCCGTGCGTCCCGACCCGGACCAGAGCCGACACCTCCGCTAAGCCCAATGCCAAATGGCGTGGTGCTGCGCTCACTCCGTCGCGGCGATCACCCCGCCCTTGCGCGCCAGCCAGTAGACGAACAGGTAGTCCGGCGCCGGGCGCGCGAGGTCGGTCGCCGGGTCGCCCGCGTCGAGCGGCGTCGAGCGCCAGACGTAGTTGCTCGGCTGGCTCATGTAGGTCGGGTAGGAGACCAGCCCCTGCAGCCGCCCGGGGTTGGTCATCCAGTCCATCTTCCAGGGCAGGCTCGGGTAGGGCGACGCGACCCACTCCGGGTCCAGGCGCCGGTTCACCTCGTGCTGCGGCTTCGGGTAGGGGAACTCGCGCAGCCCCCAGAGCGTCGCCTCGCCCGCGCCGTCGCCCGTGCGGCCGAGCAGGCCCGCGCGGGCCGCGCTCCAGGGGAGCGTGCAGCGGGAGTACCTGCGCACCGCGCGCCAGCCCGACTCGAGCGACATGTCGAGGAGCGGCTGCCAGGGCGTGCGCAGGCGGCGCCCGAGCTCGACCAGCGCGATGCGGCTGCAGACGCCCAGGTGCGTGCCGCTCCAGTCGGCGATCCCGTAGGCCGAGAAGGTCCCGCCCGAGGCCAGCTCGAGCATGGCCAGGGGCTTCCGGATCGTCGACTGCCACAGCCGCTGGTAGGCGCGGTCGCCGGTGATCCAGTGGGCGAGCATGCCGATCATGAGCTTGTTGCCCGACGACGCGCGCTTCGTGCCCGAGGCCACGCCCGCCGCGGCGGTCGAGCCCATCCAGTGGTCGGCCAGGTCGCGCACGGCGGCCACGATCCGCGGACGCAGCGGGTGGTTCGGCGGCAGCACGTCCCACGCGCCCAGGAAGCCGAGCACGAGGCCCTTGACCATGTCGTTGTTGCCGTTGTCGTGCCACGCCAGGTGCGCGAAGCGGCCCTGGCCGGCGTGCCAGCTCCCGCCCAGCGGCGCGCGCCCGATCGGGCGCAGGCTGCGCGCGAACTCGCCCGGCCGCGGGTCGATCTCGACGAGGTCGCACAGGAGCTCGGCCAGCTGCTCGACGTTGCGCAGGGCCGCCGCCTCGCGCGTGACCTGGTGGCGCAGCGCCTGCGAGTAGAGGTAGACCCCCGACCACAGGCACGTGCTCATGTCGTCGACCGGCTCGACCCCGGACGGGGTCTGCCGCGCCCCGTAGGCGACGAGCCCGGTGACGTCGCGCAGCGGGCCGTCGACGTCCTGGCCGTGCAGCGCCGCCTTCTCGTGGGCGCGCAGGCCGAACGCCGAGCGGCGCACGTCGGCCTCGACGAGGCTGATCGCGTCGACGACCTGGTCGACGACGAGCAGCTCCTGCGGCCGCGCGCGCAGGAACTCGAACCCGGTGCGGTCGATCAGCTGCTGGTGCACGGCGTCGCGGAAGCGCAGGTCGCGCGTGTAGGGCGCGACCTCGGGCTTGCCGTGGTAGCCGGCGAAGACCGCGAACAGCGCCGTCTTGAGCAGCGCCGGCGGGCGGCCGTGGAGCGGCTCGAGGCGCCGCTCGGCCCGGAACAGCGGCGCCGCGCCGACGGCGCCGGCGGGGCGCAGGACGTCGGTGGCCGAGACGCCCGCCCCGGTGAGCGAGCCCGAGAGGCCGCCGCCGGCGTCGGGGCGCAGCGTGCCCAGGACGGCCACCGGCGCCTGGTCGGCGGCCGTGCGCGCGAGGGCGCCGGCGCGCGTGATCCAGCCGATCCGCTTGAGCGAGACCACGACCCGCAGGTCCTGGCCCTGCTCGGTGGCGCGCCCGGTCCACACGGTCGTCAGCGCGCGGCCGCCCTGCGGCTGCTGGTAGGTGACCTGGCGCACGTAGTCGTAGGCGCCGGCGCCGGTCGAGCGCAGCTCGACCTGCCCCGCGTAGGCGCCGAGCGCGGCGTCGCTCCCCTGGACGTCGTAGCGGCCCGCGCGGGCCTGGGCGTGGGCGGGCGCGGCCAGCGCCGGCAGGGCGAGGGCGGCCGCGAGCAGCAGGCGAAGGTCCACTCAGTCCTCCTCGGAGAGCAGCGACGGGTCCGCCTCGAGCGAGCCCAGGGAGAGCAGGCGCTGCAGCGCGCCCGGGCCGATCTTGCTCGCGTCGGTCTCGGCCTCGCGCAGGACCACGTCGAGCGTTGCCGGCCCGGCGCCGAGGTCGAGCGTCCCCTCGCCCACGAGGCCGTCGGGGTGCACGACGACGACGTCGTAGACGTCGCCCGGGGCGTGGATCGAGAACGCCCCGCCCGCGTCGGTGAACAGGCCGGACGCCGGCAGGTCCGGCGCCTCGCCCGTCGTGCGCGAGGCCAGGATCACGAAGGCGCCCTCGACCGGCGCGCCCTGGTGCGTCACCTGGCCGGAGGCGAGCACGCCCGGGGCGACGGCGGCGCGGTCGTGAGCCTTGCCGCCGCCGTCACAGCCGGCGACCAGCAAGGCCAGGGGTAGGACGAGCGTGCAGGCGACGCGGCGCATGGAGCCTCCGCCCGCCTCCGCAGCAAGGGCCTCGCCGGGGCCCAAGTCGTGAGGCCGCCTGCGCCCGCGGGGCCCGCCCCGGACGCAGCGTCCGTATCGGACGCTTCTCCTGGCGTCGCACGGTCAAGGTCCGCCCGGCCTCGCCGTGAGCCGCCGGCGACGGAGCCCCGTCGGCGCCGCAGGCCGGGCGACGACGCGCGGACGTGGCGCCGGCCGGATCGCGCGTCGACCCGAGGCCGGTCGGGCCTCTCTACGCGCGGTCGGCCCGCTCGGCGTTGCGCCGCTCGAGCCACGCCTCCGGGTCGGGGTGGTCACGCCGCGCGCGGTCAACGATGCGACCAGGGTCGCTCGGGCGCTCGATCCCGTGCTGCCCGCGGGCCCACACCTGGAACGCCTCGTGGCCGGGCGTGTTCATGGGCGCCGGACGCTGCCAGCCCCCGGCGCCGAGGTGCTCGACGTCGAGCGCGAGGAGGGCCAGGAAGTCGCGCGCGCTGGCGGCCAGGAGGTCCATGCGCCCCTGCCGGCCGAGGCACACGATCGGCGCCTCGTCGGGCGGCTGGGCGGCGTAGGTCCAGCAGGCGTAGAGCGACCCGTCGCCGTCCTCCCCGAAGACGCAGAGCTGCTGGGCGGCCGCCTCGTCGCCGCCGCACCAGGCGAGCGCCGCCTCGCGACCCTCGCTCGTGAACTCGAAGCGGCCCGAGAACCACTCGTTGGCCCGCTCGAGCCACCAGCGATGCAGCCCCTCGATCGCCGCCGGCGCCGGCTCGCCCCGGAACGCCGCCAGGAGCCCCTGCGCGGCCTCGGCGGAGAAGTCGGGGATCGCCTGCAGCTCCGACGAGGCGTCGCGGCCGAAGCGCTCCGTGGTCGTGCTCAGGATCCCGTCACGAGCCGCGGGCGCCGTGTCCGTCGACCGCTCGCGCGGCGGAGGCTCCTCGGCGGCCTCGGGAGACGCCTCGACGACGTGCGCAGGCTCGGTCACCTCGAACACCGACGTGGCCTCGGTCACCGACGTCGTCTCGGTCACCGACGTCATCTCGGTCACCGACGTCATCTCGGCGGACGTCGTCGTGATCGCCTGCGCCTTCTTCGCGGCCGGGGCCTTCTTCGCGGCCGGGGTCTTCTCCGCGGCCGTCGCCTTCTTGGCGGCCGGCGCCTCCGTCGCCGCCTTCTTGGCCGGCGCCTTCTTGGTCGGCTTGGCCGGCGCCTTCTTGGCCGGCGCCTTCTTGGCCGGCTTGGCCGGCGCCTTCTTGGCCGGCGCCTTCTTGGCCGGCTTGGCCGGCTTGGCCGGCGCCTTCTTCGCGCCCGGCGCCTTCTTCGCGGCCGGCGCCTTCTTCGCGCCCGGGGCCTTCTTCGCTGACGCCTTCTTCGCGCCCGACGCCTTCTTCGCCGCCGCCTTGGCGGCCGGCGCCTTCTTCGCGGCCGGCGCCTTCTTCGCGGCCGGCGCCTTCTTCGCGCCCGAAGCCTTCTTCGCGCCCGAAGCCTTCTTCGCGCCCGAAGCCTTCTTCCCCGTCGTCGTGCCCTTCGCGGCCCTCGCGGACGTCTTCGGCATCACTCCTCCTCGTCGGGGCCTGGGGTCGATCGTGATCGCTCGTCATACCCGCGGCCGCCGAGCCGGGCCACGGGGTCAGCGCCAGACGGGGCTCCCGAACAGCCCGGGGCCCAGGTCCAGCCGCTCGCGCCGGCCGCTCTGCACGTGGACCACGACGATCCCGCTCCCGTCGATCAGCGCGAAGGCCAGGTGCTCGCCGTCCGGGGAGAGCGCCGGGGACCGGAGGCCCGGGAGCCCGTCGTGGAAGGAACGGGCGTTGCCGCCCAGCAGGTCGCACGTGGCCCACGCGCCGGGGCCCGGGTCGAAGAACAGGAGGTCGCCGCCGGGCAGCGGCAGCGGCCCCGACCCGGCGCGCAGCGCCCGCAGGCGACCCGAGCGCTCGAGCACCGACACCTGCTCCGGCGCGTCCGCTCCGGGCCGCGTGACCAGCACCAGCCCCTCGCCGCCGGGCAGCCAGGCGAGCCCGGCGCCCAGGAGCGGCGGGCCGAGCGCGCGCGACGTGCCCGCCTCGACGTCGACGAGGTGCACCTGCCCCCTGGCCTCGCCCGGCGCGTGGTGCAGCGCCGCCAGCGTGCGCCCGTCGGGGGCGGCCGCGATCGAGCTCACCTCGCCCACCCCGAGCCCGGGCGCGAGGCGCCGGTTGCGCCCGGTGCGCAGGTCCACCTCGACCAGGCCGTCGGCGAGCACGAACGCCCGCCCCCGGTCGCGCGAGAAGGCGCCGGGCAGGGCCTCGCCGCCCTCGAAGGGCACGCGCCGCACGCGGCGCGCCGGCAGCTCGACCAGGCGCGCGTCCATGAGCACGCCGTCGGGCGGGACGCCCGGCCGCCACCACGGGCAGTGGGCGACCATGAGCAGGCC
Source organism: Planctomycetota bacterium (assembly GCA_019636275.1). Lineage (GTDB taxonomy): Bacteria > Planctomycetota > J058 > J058 > J058 > JAMLIC01. The sequence goes on from JAHBXY010000221.1 coordinate 9,613, forward strand.
GCCGCGGGCCGCCGTCGGGTCGCCGGACGCGTCGACGGGCGGCTGGCCGCCCGCGGCGAAGGTCGCCTCGTCGACGCGCTCGAGCCAGCGGAAGCCCGCGACGGCCGAGCGGCGCCCCGGCGCCCCGTGCTGGAGCACGAGCCCGGTCTCGACCTGCACCTTCGTGAGCGCGCCCTCGAGGTACTCGCGCTCGAGGCGCTCGACCCAGCGCAGCCGCTCGCGGAAGGCGGGGTCCTGCTGCAGGGCCGGCCGCTCCTGGGCGCGCTTCTTCAGCTCCTCGATCACGCCGTCGAACGCGCGCAGCTCGGCGTCCGACACGTCGCGCCGCCAGGTGCCCACGCCGCGGTCGAGGCCCAGCCACTCGCCCGGGGTCCCGGCCAGGGCGTCGTCGGCGGTGCGGGGGCGCAGCGCGCGCGCCAGGTGCTCGTAGACGTGCGGCACGCCGAGCGGGGCCTCGAACGGCCGGTAGAGGCCGCCGCCCTCGGGCTCGGCCACGAGCCAGCGCCCGTCGCGCTCGAGGATCGTCAGGGCGTGGCGCCGCTCGCCGGCCCGCTCGACGAGCACCGTGACCCGCCGGCGCGGCGGGGCCTGCACCACCTCGAACACGAGGTACTCCGGGCCGACCGCGTGGAACGACGTCCAGGCCGCCGGGGCGACCTCGAGGCGCGCGGCCGTGCGCCGCCCGCGCTCGCGCAGCGCCGCCACGTCGGGCTCCTGCGCCGCCGCGCGCCCGCCCGCGGCCAGGAGCACCAGCACCGCCGCCCAGAGGGCCGGCCGGAGCGGCGCTTCGCGGCTTCCCGGCCGGCCCTCCAGCCTCATCGCTGACGTCGCGGGATCCGTGGGCTCGGCCGCTGGTTCCTCGTGCTTCGAGGCCTCACGGAGCCTCGTCGGCCGAGCCCATGGACCCCCGGCCGGAGTCGCCCCGGCCCGACCCGTCCCGGGCCCGCGAAGATCGCACTTCCGGCCGGGCCTCCAGGCCAGTCGTTCCGCGCTCATCCGCCCCCCTGGCGCCCATGATAGCGGCGGCCCCTGCGGACGGGGCCGGCCTCCTGCCGATACGACCTGGAGAGGAGGAGCCATGAAGCCCTACTGGCGCGCGGAGTCGAGGCGGTTCGAGGCGTTCGAGACCACGCACGGCTGGATCGACAGCCGCGTGGGCGCGGCCTGGTTCGAGCGGAGCGCCCCCGTCGTCCAGGAGCCCCGCCTGCGGGTGCTCGCCCCCACGCCCCCGGCCGCCCCGACCTTCGACGCGGCGCGCTTCGCCCGCGCCTTCGAGGCGGCCCTGGCCCCGGGCGACGCGGCGCTGGCCGCCCTGGCCCGCTGCGGCGCCGGGTCGATCGCCCGCGGCTTCCGCTGCGGGAGCGAGCGGGCGGTCGCGCCCTGGTGCGGGTCGCCGCTGTGCGCCCCGTGCGCCGGGGCCCGGGCGCAGGAGGCCGGCCGCGTCGCCCGCCAGGACTGGTCCGCGACGACGATCCTCGTCGCCGACGCGCCCCTGCGCGCCAAGGGCCCGCTCCCGGCGCCCGCCGAGGTCGTCCGCGCTCGCGACGGCTTCGCCCGCGCCGCGCGGCGCCTCGAGGTCGAGGGGCTGGCGCGCGCGGTGGTCACGCCCGACGGCGTGCGCTTCTTCGCCGCCGCCCCCGCGGGCGACGCGGCCCTGACGGCCACGGCCCTCGAGCGCCTCCTGCGCAAGGACGGCGTCGACGCGACGGTCGCGGCCGTCGGCCGCGACGAGGCGGCCAGGCGCCTCGAGGACGCGCTGACGCTCGAGGCCCGCCGCTTCCGCGACGCCGTGACCCGGCAGGCCGACG
>JAHBXY010000222.1 GCA_019636275.1 Planctomycetota bacterium
TCGGCCTCCTGCTCGTGGCGGAGCGCCTCGACGGCTGCGTCGCGGCGGCGGCGGCGCTCGGCCTCGAGCCGCCGCCGCCGCGCTGAGGGGGCGTGCGCGCCGGCGGGCGGCGGGTCAGACTGGGCCGACATGAACGCGAGCGCGCGCGCGGCCAGGCGTCGGCGGGCGGGGCTCACCCGGATCGGGGCGCTCGTGCTCTTCGTCCTGTTCGCCAGCCTGTGGCTGTGCGTGTTCACGGCGCTCGTGCCGGGGCTGGCCCGCGCGCAGCGGTCGGCGACGCGCTCCAGGTGCTACAACGACCTGCGCATGCTGGGGCTGGCCGCCCTGCAGTACGCCGACGACGAGCGCGCCTTCCCGCACCTGGGGCCGCGGTCGGTCCTCGACGGCGGCACCGACACCCCCGCGACGACGAAGGCCGTGCGGACGCTGCTGTGGCGCGGCTACCACGACCGCCCTCAGGGCTGGGTGTGCGTCGCGTCGGCGGATATCGACGTCCCGATCACCGACGCGGCCGTGCGCGAGGACCTCCGCCGCTGGTTCTGGGGCGGCGCGGCGCGCGGCGACCCCGAGCGGCCGCCCTTCAGCGACGGGCTGCCCGACCCGGCCCTCGACGCGACGGACGAGCTGTCGTACGGCTGGACGCGCCGCGCGCTCGGGGCCAACGTCCGCTCGTCGTCGGCGCTGGCCGCCGACCGGGCGCAGCAGGACCCGGAGCGCGCCGAGGCGCCGCCGGGGGAGTGGGGCAATCACGAGGACGGGGCCGCCGTCGTGCGCGCGGACGGGACCGTCGAGTGGGTGGCGGGCGGCGAGGACGCGGCCTGGCTCGCGGCGACGGAGGACCCGGTGCGCCACGGGTTCCTGGCCGTCCGCCCGCCGCTGCGGCCCGCCGGCTTCGTCCGCGGCGAGTCCGTCGCCCGCTGGCTCCGGCGCACGGCGCTCGCGCTCCTGTGGACGCTCGGCCCGCCGCTCCTCCTCGCGGGGCTGCTCGCCTGGCGCGTGCGCGTCTCCGAGCGCGCGCCGCCGCCGGCGGCGTCGCCGCGCGTCGTGGTCGCGCCGTCGGGGCGCGTGGCGCCGGTGCGGCCGTCGCGGGTCGAGACGCTCGGCCCCGACGAGCGGCAGCGCCTCGGCCTGGGCGCGCCGGGCGGCGCGGTCGTGCTGCACGCCGCGCAGCGCTGCCCGGCCTGCCACGACCAGGTCAAGGCCGACGAGCCCCTGTCGCGCTGCGGTGGCTGCCGGGCCGTGTTCCACGCCGACTGCGTCGCGCCGGGCGCGGCCTGCCCGACGCTCGGCTGCGGCGGCTGACCGCGCGCACCGCTTGATCTGAGAGCGAAGCGAGCAGATCGAGCGGTGGGGCGCATCCCCGAGCGAAGGCCGCGAAGCGGCCGGAGCGAGGGCGACAGGTGCCTCACTGCGGATCGGAGCACCGAGCCGCGCGCCCGGACGTGGACATCAGAACAAGCGACGGCCGCTGTGAGCTCACGCGCCGGGGCGGCGGACCCAGGGGTCGGCCTGCACCGGCTGGAGCGAGCGCGCGACCTCGTCGTGGACGCGCCCGTTGGTGGCGATCAGCGACTGCCCCTCGAGCCAGTCCTCGCCGCCGAACATGTCGGTGACGCGGCCGCCCGCCTCGCGGATGAGCACGGCGCCGGCGGCGACGTCGTAGGCCTTGAGGTGCATCTCCCAGAAGCCGTCGAAGCGCCCGTCGGCCACGTAGGCCAGGTCGATCGCCGCCGAGCCGCCGCGGCGCAGCGCGCGCGTCGTGCGCGACAGGTGGACCCAGTTGTCGAGGTTGTGGTTCGACGTCTCGTTCTGCACGTAGGCGAAGCCCGTCGACAGGACCGCGTCGCCGAGGCGCTCGGTGCGCGACACCTCGAGCCGCCGCGGGGCCGCGCCGCCGCGGACGAGGAACGCGCCGCCCCCGCGCCGGGCGTAGAACAGCTCGTCGAGGTAGGGGGCGAAGACGACGCCCAGGACCAGGCCGTGGCCGACCTCCTCGAGGCCGATCGACACGGCGAACAGCGGCAGCCGCTGGGCGTAGTTCGTCGTGCCGTCCAGCGGGTCGACGATCCAGCGCAGGGCCCCCGCGCGCGCGTGGCCCTCCTCGGCGAAGTAGCCGTGGTCGGGGTAGGCCTGCTGGATCCGGCCGACGATGAGCTCCTCGCAGGCCAGGTCCACCGGCGTGACCAGCTCCCGGGGCCCCTTGAGCGTGATCGCCGGCCGGTCGGACAGCCCCCGGAGCTGCACCTCGCCGGCGGCCCGGGCGGCCTCGATGGCGAAGGCCAGGAACTCGTCGAGCTGCGCGTCGGTGACCACGGGTCCTCCAGCGACAGAAGATACCGCGCTCGTCTCGCCGTGAGCCGGAACCCACGGACGAAACGGAAGTGATGGCGAAGAACTCGCAAGAGTTGACGGTTGAGTGAGTTGGTTTCGGGCGTGCCCGTTGCTTCAGGGGGTGGCCGAGAGGCCCGCCATGATCCGAACCGCGCTGCTCCTGACCCTGGCCGTCGCCCTGGCGACGCCGGCGCTGGCCGAGGACTTCGGCGTCTCCGCCCCCGAGGTCGCCGGTCGGGCCTCGGTCGACGAGGGCCGGTTCAGCCTGGCGCTGACCACCTTCTCGCGGTCGGGCCAGGCGCAGCGCGTCGTGAAGGGCGAGGTCGTGCGGCGGACGCCGACCGCCCTGACCCTGCGCTACGAGGTCGAGGCCGCGGGCGAGCGCGGCTTCATCGACGCCCTGCTCCTGCGCCCGGCGCCGGTCGTGCGCGTGACCGAGACCGCCACCCTGCGCGCGCGCGCCGGCGGCTGGGAGGGGACGGTCGCCGGGGTGGCGCAGCGCTGGGTGCGCCAGGGCGCGCTCGAGGGCGACACGGTGGTCCTCGTCGTGCCGGGCCTGTCGACGAACCTGTGGAACCAGTATGGCGTGCCCTACCTCGACGAGAACCTCGCCGCCCTGCGCGCGCGCGGCCTCGAGGCGCGGCGCCTGGCGGTCAACACCGAGGAGTCGATCGCCGTCAACGCGGCCGTGATCGCCCGCGAGGTCCGGACCGAGGTGGCGCGCGGCAAGCGCGTCGTGCTCCTCGCCCACAGCAAGGGCGGCGCGGACACGATCACGGCCCTGGCCGACCCCACGAACCGCGACCTCCTGCCGCACGTGCGCGGGCTCATGGCGATCCAGCCCGTCTACGGCGGCTCGCCGATCGCCGACCTCGTCGGCGGGAGCTGCGCGATCCAGGGGACGGTCGACCTGTTCTTCGAGCGCGCCCTGCCGCGGATCAACCGCGTCGACGACGTGGGCAGCCGCGACGCCGTGCGCGACCTGCGCAGCGAGACGCGTCAGGCGCTCCTGCGCCGCCACCCCTACCCGGCGGCCGAGGTGCCGACGGTCGTCCTGCGCTCGAGCTTCAGCGGGCGCTCGACCTTCAAGCCGCGCCACGTCCTGCGCAAGCCGCTGTTCGTGTTCCAGAAGTTCCTCGAGAAGACCCAGGGCGTGGCCAGCGACGGCATGGTGAGCCTCGAGTGGCAGCGCGTCCCGGGCGCGGCGGCGGAGATCACCCTCCAGGACATGGACCACTTCGAGCCCGGCTTCCGCGGCGAGAGCCCGCACAGCCCCTGCAAGGTGACGAACCTCATCGTCGACCGCATGGCAGCCGTCCTGGCGGATTAGACGGCTGCGGCCGCGGATGCAGACCCGGCCCGCTCGGGACTCCAGGCGAACGCTAGCGCTCGCGGGCCTCCGCGGCCGCGAGCCTCCCGCTGTGCTGCGGCGGCCCACCGGGGGTCCGGCATCGATGCGACCCGCGGGCGACCCCCCCTCCCTCGGCCTCCGCTCCCTCCACCACACACCCGGGAGGTGAGCGGAGAGCAGGGGCAGCGTCTCCAAGCTCGAGTCGGGCGGCATCCAGAGGAGGAAGTCCCGGGCTTGCCCTCTGCTCCCTCTGCTCCTCTGTGGTGAACCTCCTCCTGCCGCTTGCGGTTCAATCCACCCGTGTCGTCGCCCGGACTCGCCCGGACTCGCCGGACTCGCCCTGACTCGCCGGACTCGCCGGACATGGGTCCCCGGCAGCGGGGGGCGTCGTCGCTCGCGTACTCGCCCGGACTCGCCCGGACCTGACGCGCGCAGGCGACAGCGTCGAGTCGCGTCGCGAGGTCGCCCCGCACGGCTGCCGGCCCGGTTCGTCCAGGTTCCACTCTGCAGCCTTGTGACGCGGCGCGAACTCCATGTGAGTGCGCCGGTAAGAGTCCGTGCGTGGGCCGGTGAGCGCACGTCCCGGACAGGTGGGCGCTTCCGCTCGCACGGTGTCGCCTTCTGGCGGCGAGGCCTGTCCGGTTTTCGGGAGGTGCCCGACGAAGGTGTTGCACCGGGCACACGGGGGTAGGCGCAAGCGAACGTGCTGAATGGTCTTACGTCGACGCGTCCCTGGCCTCGCGTTTGTCTATGAGGTCCCTCGAGCGCTGAGGGGTTGGCGCCGAAGCGAGGTGACCCATGCGGACGTCTGGACTCAGTCGGCTCCTTCTCGTCTCGATCGCCGCCCTCGGGCTCGTGGGCTGCGGAGGTAGCGGCGGCGGCGGCGGCGGCAAGAGCCGGTCGTCGGCGACGGCCCCCGCGATCATGACGATGTCGCAGGGACGTGCGGAGCACTCCGCCACGCTCCTGCCCAGCGGCGAGGTCCTCGTCATCGGCGGCGTCGACATCGGCGGCGACCCGGTGGCGACGTCCGTCATCATCGGCCTCAACTCGGTGCGCTCGGGCCCCGACCTGGCGGCGCCGCGCGTCGGCCACACGGCGACCCTGCTCACGACCGGCCAGGTGCTCGTGGCCGGCGGCTCGAGCGACGCGGCCGGCGCCAGCGTCCTCGACACGACCGAGCTCTACGACCCGGTCACCAACACCTTCGCCCCCGGCCCCGACCTGGCGCAGGCGCGCACGCGCCACGTCGCCGCCAGCTACGTGCGGCCGCAGGGCGAGTTCGTCCTGTTCGCCGGCGGCTCGGCCGGCCTGGGCGCGGGCGCGCTGCCGACCCCCACGCTCCTCGACACGGCCGAGGTCCTCGACGTGGCGCAGGGCGCGTCGGCGGCGATCACCGCCCGGCTGGCCGCTCCGCAGGTCGACGCGCGGGTGGCGCGCCTCGACACGGGCGGCGTGCTGATCGTCAGCGGCGCCAACGCGCAGGGCGCGCCCGCGCCGGCGCAGGTGTTCAACCCGGCCACCCAGACGTTCGGCGCGGCCCCGGCGGTCGTCGCCCGGACGGGCGCGGGCGTGGCCTCGCGCGGCGGGCAGGTGCTCGTCGCCGGCGGCGAGAGCGCGACCGGTCTCGAGGACGGCACCGAGGTGTTCGACGCGGCGACCGGCACGTTCGCCCAGGGCGTCCGCCTGGCGGCGGCGCGGCGCGACGCGGCGGTCGTGGCCGTGGGCGCGGGCGACCTCGTCGTCGTCGGCGGCCGTGGCGCGCAGGGCGCGGTCGACGCGGTGGAGAAGCTCAGCGGCGCGTCGCTCGGCCAGGCGCAGGTGTCGACGATCCAGCCGCTCGCCAGCGCGCGCGAGAGCCACACGGCCACCGCGATCGGCGGGACGAAGCTGATCGTCGTCGGCGGCTACGACGCGCAGGGCGTGGTCCTGGCGACGGTCGAGACGATCGACCTCGCGGCGCCGCCGCCGGCGAGCGCGACCACGACCCCGAGCGGCCCGACCGCGGGCGTGATCCCGACCCTGCCGACGACGCCGATCACCACGACGCCGGGCACGACCACTCCGGGCGCCACGCCGGGCTCGACGCCGCCGGCCAGCGGCGGGTCGTCGTCGTCGGGTTCGGGCGGGATCGGCGGCTTCCTCGGCGGCCTGTTCGGCGGGTCGAGCGGCTCGTCGGGCTCGGGCGGGAGCTTCGGCACCCAGGTCCTGAACGCGGCGCTCCAGGCGGCGGTCCAGGCCATGACCTCGAGCAGCGGCTCGGGCTTCTCGGGCTTCCTCAACGCCTTCCTGCAGAACTTCGTCCAGAACCTGCTCGGCAGCCTCGTCGGCGGCTCGGGCGCGGGCGGCAGCGGTCTCTCGGGCGTCCTGAGCAGCCTGCTCGGCGGCTCGTCGGGCTCGGCCGGCGGCGGGTCGAGCGGCCTGTCGGGCGTCCTGACCAGCCTCCTCGGGTCGCTCACGGGCGGCTCGTCGTCGGGCTCGTCGAACCCGCTCACCAGCCTGCTGTCGGGCCTGCTCGGCGGCTCGGGCTCGAGCGGGTCGTCGTCGTCGGGCTCGTCGAACCCGCTCACGAGCCTGCTGGGCGGCCTGCTCGGCGGCTCGGGCTCGGGCGGCTCGTCGTCGGGCTCGTCGAACCCGCTGTCGAGCCTGCTCGGCGGCCTCTTCGGCGGCGGCTCGTCGTCGACGCCCGCGCCGGCGGTCAGCAGCATGACCCCGCCCCAGGGCCGCGCGGGCGACGCGGTCGCGATCTCCGGGACCAACTTCGGCGGCTCGGTGTCGGTGTCCTTCAACGGGCGCCCGGCGCAGGTCCTCTCCACGAACACGTCGGGCTCGACCGTGACCGTGCTGGTCGCGGTGCCCGCGGGCGTGACGACCGGCATGGTCACGGTGACGACGAACGGTCAGACCGTGAACGCCGGGGTGTTCACCGCCCTCTGACGCTCCTTTCACCTCAGCAGAACCCCGGTGAGGCCCACGGCTCGTTGCCGTGGGCCTCACCGTTTCCACCGGACGTGAACCCCGGCGACCCCCGCGGGTAAGCCGGACGTGAGCCGGCCCGGAGTCCTGATGTTCCTGGCGCTCGCCCTGTGCGGGGCGGGCCTGGCGCTGCCGGCCATGACCGGGGTCTCCGAGAAGGCCCAGCGGACCAGGTGCGTGAGCAACCTGCGCCAGCTCGGCCTGGCCGCCCTGCAGTACGCCGACGACCGGCGCTTCTTCCCGCACGTCGGGCCGATCCGCGAGCTCGACGGCGGCGTCGACACCAACGACACGCCGCGCGCCCTGCGCGCGCTCGTGCGCCGGGGCTACCTGGACGGGGGTCAGGTGTTCGTCTGCCCCTCGTCCGCCGACGAGGCCGCTCCCGAGGACCCGGCGGGCGCGACGTCCTGGACGTGGCGGTCGGCGCGCGGGGCGCCCGACGCCGACCCGCTCGGGCCAGGGCCGACCGCGGACCCCGTGCTGGCGGAGACGACGGAGCTCTCCTACGGCTGGACGCGCCGCGGTCGGAACAGCAACACGCGCTGCAACGTGCCGCTGGCCGCCGACCGCGCCGTGCGGCACCCGGCCATGGCCGACCCGGACGTCACCTCGGACGACCCGCTTCAGGGCAACCACCTGGGCGGGCTCTCCGTCCTGCGCGCCGACGCGTCGGTCGAGTGGCGCTCGGTCGACGACGACGGCCCCGAGGTGGCCGGCCTGGCCCGCGTCGACGGCCCGCACGAGGGCGCGCTGGCGATCCTCGACCCGCTCGCGCCGCGGGCCCCGCGGGTGCGCGCCTTCTGGGAGCGGCTCGGGGCCGACGGGCTGGCGCTCCTGCCGCTGGGGCTGGCGGGGGTCCTCGTGCTGCTCGGGCGGCCGCCCGCGCCGCCGCGCCCGCGGCGGCCGGCGGTCGAGCGCCGCCCGTCGAGCGAGGCCCTGCAGGCTGAGCAGCGCTGCCCTTACTGCCACGACGCGCTCGACGGCGGCCTCGCCCTCACCCGCTGCACGGGCTGCCGGGCGGCGTTCCACGCCGAGTGCGTCCCCGAGGGAACGCCCTGCACCACCCTCGGCTGCGGGGCGCGCAGGGCGGCCTGATTGCTAGGATGGGGCCATGACGGCCCGGTCCCTCCTCGCCGCCGCCCTTCTGGTCGCCTGCGCCGCGGCGCCGGCGTGGGCGGAGGACGCGCGGGCCCGGGCCCTGGCGAAGAACGACGAGGCGGTGCGCCGCCACCAGGCCGGCGACCCTGAGGGCGCGCTGACGCTCCTGCGCGAGGCGCTGCGCCTCGCCCCCGACGAGCCGGTGCTGCGCCAGAACGCGGCCCATTGCCTGGTGACGCTCGGCGACGCGCACCGGGCGGCGCGGCGCTTCGTCGACGCCGCGCGCGACTACCACGAGGCGGCCGGGCTGGTCCCCGACGACCCCGACCCCCAGGTCCGCGAGGGGCTGGCGCTGCTCGAGGCCCTGCGCGACCGCGACGCCGCGGCGGTCCTCGAGCCGGTGGTGCGGCGCTGGCCCGACCACGCCCTGGCGCACGACCTGCTGGCGCGGGCGCTCTACCGGCAGGGCGAGAACGCGCGCGCGATCACGCTGTGGGAGCGGGTCGTCGCCTTGACGCCCGACGACGAGGCCGCCCGCGCGGCGCTCGAGCGCGCGCGGCGCGAGGAGGCGGTCGAGGCCGACCTGGTCGTCGACCTGGGCGCGGCGCACTTCTCGATCAAGTACGACGGCGCGCAGGACCTGGCCCTCGGGCGCCTCGTCGCGCGCACGCTCGAGGCGGCCTACGACGAGGTGGGGGCGCTCCTCGGCCGCTACCCGCGCCACGAGGTCGCCGTGGTGATCTACCCCGGCCAGACCTTCAGCGCGGCCACCGGCGCGCACGGGTGGGTGGCCGGGCTCTACGACGGCAAGATCCGCGTCCCGGCCCGCGGCCTGGCCGACGCGCCCGCGCACGAGGTGCGGCGCGTCCTCACGCACGAGTACGCGCACGCGCTCCTGCGCGCGGTCGGCGGCCCGCGCGTGCCGATCTGGCTGCACGAGGGCTTCGCGCAGGTCGCCGAGGGGCGCGCCCGCGCCGACGCGCGGCGCGAGCTCACGCGCGCGGCGACGCCGCCGCTGGGGCGCCTGGCGCGGAGCTTCACGTCCGAGGCCGACCCGGCCCGCGTGCGCGTCCTCTACGCGGCCGCGTGCGACCTCGTGCACGACCTCCTCGGGCGCGGCGGCGCGCCGCTGCTCGCCGACCTGCTCGACCGCCTCGGCCGCGGCGAGGAGCTCGAGCCCGCCCTGCGCGCGGTCTACGGCCTGGGGCTCGACGAGCTCGACGCGGCCTGGCGCGCCACCCTCCCGTAGGCGTGTGATCGCCGCCTCGCGATCGAGAGGGCCGTCGCCCCGGCGCCGTGCGGGCGCGCCGGTCGTCCCCGGGCCGCCGCGGCGAGTATCATCCGGGCATGCCCTCCCCCTTCCCGGGCATGGACCCCTACCTCGAGGACCCGGCGCGCTGGCCCGACGTCCACGTCACGGTGGTCACGGCGCTCCGCGACGCCCTCATGCAGCGGCTGCGTCCGCGCTACGTGGTCCGGGTCGAGGAGCGGGTCTACGTCCTGGGCGAGGACGAGGAGGAGTTGATCCGGCCCGACCTCGCCGTCCTGCCCCGCGCCGCGGCCGCCGCGCCGCCGGCGCCGGCGGGGCGCGTGCCGGTGCCCGTCGTCGTTCCGATCGTCGTGGCGGCGGAGCAGCGCGAGCGCTTCCTCGAGGTCCGCGTCCCCGAGTCGGGGGAGGTCGTGACCGTGATCGAGCTGCTCTCGCCGACGAACAAGCGCGGGCCGCGCAGCGCCGGGCGAGAGGCCTACCTGGCGAAGCGGCGGGCCGTCCTGGCCAGCCCGGCGCACCTCGTCGAGCTCGACCTCCTGCGGGGGGGCGCGCGCGTGCCCATGGCGCGCCCGCTGCCCCCGGGCGACTACCACGTGATCGTCAGCCACGCGGAGCGCCGCCCGCGCTGCGACGTCTACGCCATGCGCCTGCGGGAGCCCCTGCCGGTGATCCCGTTCCCCCTGCGCGGCGACGAGGCGGTCGAGGTCGACCTGCAGGCGGTCCTCGAGCAGGCCTACGCGAACGGCGCGTACGACCTCGACGTCGACTACGACCGGCCGGCCTCGCCGCCGCTCGGCGACGAGGACGCGGGGTGGGCGCGCGAGCGCGTGGCGGCCTGGCGGGCCTGATCAGGCCTTGCGGGCCATGCCCTCGCGCAGGACGAGCACCGGGCAGGGGGCCATGCGCACGACGCGCTCGGCGACCGAGCCGATCAGGAGCCGCTCGAGGCCCGTGCGGCCCAGGCTGCCCATGACGATCATGTCGGCCTGGACCGCCTGCGCGTGGTCGACGACCACGTCCGCGGGGCGACCCTCGAGCACCTTGCAGGGCTCGCCCTGCGCGAGCTCCTTGAGGCGGCGGCGCGCGTCCTCGAGCGCCTGCGCCCACACGGCCGGGCTGGCGTGGCCCAGGACGCCGTCGACCGCCGCGGCGTCGATCACGTGCAGGAGCTCGACGCGGGCGCCGCAGCGCGCGGCGAGGCCCCGGGCGTACTCCAGCGCGGCCAGCGAGGGCGCGGAGAAGTCGACGGGCACGAGGAGGTAGCTGAGCTGGAGGGGGGCGGTCATCGGTCGGCTCTCCGCGGTCACTGGAGCTGCAGGACGTACTGCTTCCACGCCGCCTCGATCTCCTCGATCGGGCGGTTGAACAGCTCCTCGAACAGGGCCACGCCCTCGTCGCCACGCTTGGAGCGCTCCCAGTACTCGACGAAGCGCTTCTTGCCGCCGCCGGCGCCGTTGACGAGGAAGTAGATCAGGCTCCAGGCGTGGGCGTAGTGCAGCGCCCCGAACTGCGCCTGCTCCATGCGGATCAGGTCGCGCAGGCGCACGTAGGAGCCCGACTGGATGGCGCGCTTGACGTGCGCCAGGCGGTCGCGCGGGATCGCGCCGACCGCGACGCGGCGCCCCTGCACCTCGCTGGCCTCGAAGTAGACGGCGAGGCCCTCGATCAGCCAGATCTTGGCCTTCCACATGTTCTGGCCCATGCACAGGCCCTGGAACTGGTGCGTCCCCTCGTGGAACAGGACCGACAGGGTGGAGAGGCCGCCCGTCTTGCCGTGGAAGCCGACGATCTTGCGCCCGTCGTAGAAGCCGCCCGTGCCCGCGCCGTGGCCGGTGCGCGACATGAACTCCTGCTGGCTGCCGTAGAGCCACACCGGGAACGGGCGCGTGATCTCGTGCTCGAACTGGAAGACCTTCTTGAACTCCTCGCACATGAGGTCCATGGAGCGCGCGAGCTGCTGCACCTCCTCGAGCGGGCCGTTCGAGTAGAAGTCGTAGTACTTCGACGAGTGCGCGATCGCCCAGCTGCCGGCCTGCTTCTGCTGCGCGACCTGCGCGGCGCGCTCCTCGGGCGTGAGCGGCGGGAGGCCCACCTGGCCGCCGAGCGGGCGCCA
>JAHBXY010000223.1 GCA_019636275.1 Planctomycetota bacterium
CGGTCCCCGTGCTCGTCCCGGTCCCCGTGCTCGTCCCGGTCCCCGTGCCCGTCCCGGTCCCCGTGCTCGTCCCGGTCCCCGTGCTCGTCCCGGTGCCCGTGCCCGTCCCGGTCCCCGTGCTCGTCCCGGTGCCCGTGCCCGTCCCGGTGCCCGTCCCCGTCCCGGTGCCGGTTCCCGTCCCGGTCCCCGTGCTCGTCCCGGTGCCCGTGCTCGTCCCGGTCCCCGTGCCCGTCCCGGTCCACGTGCCCGTCCCAGTCCACGTGCCCGTCCCGGTCCACGTGCCCGTGCCCGTCCACGTGCCCGTGCCGGTCCACGTGCCCGTCCCGGTCCACGTTCCCGTCCCCGTCCCCGGCCCCGTGCTCGTTCCCGTCCCCGGCCCGGTGCTCGTCCCCGTCCCCGTTCCGGTGCTCGTCTCCGGCCCCGGCTCCTCCTCCGTGCGCGGCGGCGTCGTCGGCGTCGGCGGCACGCCGCCGGGCGGGATGTCGATGTAGGTGTAGTCCGGATACGGGAACGGAATCGGCGGGACGAGGGGCGACTCGAAGAAGAGCAGCTCCACCCGCCGGTTGCGCCGCGAGCGATGCTCGTCGCGGCCGGGCTCGTCGATCGGGTAGCGCTCGCCGAGCGCCACGAAGCGCTCCTCCCGCGCCCAGCGCAGGTGCGTGCGCAGCTCGTCCAGCGCCGCCCGCCCCGCCGCCAGCGCCTCGGGCGTGCGCTCGGGGGCGCCCGCGGCGAGGAGGGCGAGGTCCTCCTGGAACACGTCGAAGTAGGCGCCGCGCGTCTGATCACCGAGGATCCCGTCCTCCTTGATCGCCGCGCGGAAGGCCTCGTTGTACGCGTGCTGGAACTCGCGCAGGGCGGCCTGCCTCGTGCGCGGCCCCATGCGGCCGTCGGCGCGCAGCCGCGCCGTGCGGAAGCGCCGGTTGTGCTCCTCCTGGAAGGCGCGCGTCCCCTCGCCCCCGCCGCCGGGGTCGGTGCGCCAGCCACGTGTGCGCGCCGTGTAGTCGAGGACCTGCGGCTCGTCGTCGGGCGCGTGGAACTCGCGCGCCGCCGCCACGAACGCCGCGCGGTCGCCCTCGAGCAGGCCGACGATCGCCCGCGCCCGCGCGGACGAGAGCCGCTCGTTGTACTCGTGCGTCCCGACCGTGTCGGTGTGCCCGGCGACGAGCAGCCGCCGCGTCGGGTTGGCCTTCAGGTGGCGGAGCGCGTCGAGCGCCAGGAGCAGCCCGCGCTCGCCCGGCGGCGCCGGCAGGAGCACCGCGCTGTCGAAGTTGAAGAAGGCCTCGCGGAAGGGGAGCCGCTCGACCTGGTTCTCCTCCAGGCGCGCGAGCAGGCGCTGGCGCTGCAGCTTGATCGTCGTGACCCGCCCGGAGCGGACCTCGACCTCGCCGCGCTGCTGCGGTCCCGTCCCGGACGGCTGCTCGCCGGACATCGCCCCCCCGCCAGGTGAAGCCTAGTCGGCGGGGGTCGCTCCTGCACGCGACGGCGACTAGACTCCCGCCATGCGCACGGCTCCGCTCGCGTTCGCGCTCCTCCTCCTCGCCGGCTGCGCCGGCCCGCTCTACCAGGGGCCGCCGCTGGCCGGCACCTGGAAGGCCGCCGACGAGGAGCTCGGCGCGCTGGTCCTCGAGGTCCAGCAGGGCGCGGCGGGCGGCGTCGACTGCGTGCTCACCGACGTCGACGGCCAGCGCCTCGCCTTCGACGCCACCCTGAAGAAGGACGGCGACGCCGGCGGCTTCGACGTCGTCCTCGAGGTCCGCGAGCGCGACCTCACCGTCCTGTTCGGGCCCGCCGGCACCGACGAGGTCGAGGGCAAGGTGACCTTCGCCCTCGGGCGCGTCGAGGCGGCCTTCCGCCGGCGCAAGGACCAGCCCTTCCTCGACGCGCGCTTCTCGCGCCCGGGCGAGCGGCGCGAGCGGACCCTCAAGACGATCCGCCTGCTCGAGGTCCCCGGCGGCGCCCCCAGGTGAGCGGGGCCGCCGCGCCGCCGGCGGCGCTCGCCGAGGACGCGGCGCGCCTGCGCGCGGCGGGGCGCCTCGACGACGCCCTGCGCCGGGCCGACGAGGCCCTCGCGGGCGACCCCGGCTGCGCGCCCGCGCTCCTCGAGCGCGGGCTGTGCCTCCTGCTCCTCGGCCGCCGCGACGAGGCGCTCGCGCCGCTCGCCGCCCTCGTCGACCGCGACCCCGGTCACCCGCTCGGGCTCCTGAACCTCGGCAACGCCCTGCACGGGCTCGGCCGCGCCGCCGAGGCGGCCGACGTCTATGCGCGCGCCGCCGCCGCCGCGCCCGCCTCGCCGGTGGCCAGGAACAACCTCGGCCGCGCGCTGCACGACCTGGGCCGCCTCGACGAGGCGGTCGCCCGCTACGACGAGGCGCTGGCCCTCGACCCCGGCTGCGGCCTTGCGCTCGGCAACCTGCGCCAGGCCCTCGAGCGCCTCGGCCGCCCGGGGGACGTGCTCGCCCGCTGCGAGGCCGCCGTCGCCGCGCGGCCCGACGCCTTCGACGCGCGCCTGCACCTGGCGATCGCCCTGCGCGAGGCCGGCCGCGCCGGGGCCGCCCTGCCGCACGCCCACGCCGCCGCCGACCTCGACCCCGCGTCGCCGGCCGCGCGCCTGCATCTGGGGCTGGCCCTGCAGGAGGCCGGCCGGCTCGACGAGGCGCTCGCCGCCTACGAGGCCGCCCTGGCCCTCGACCCGGCCTTCGCCCCGGCGCTCAACTGCCTCGCCGGCGCGCAGAACGCCCTGGGCAAGGTGCGCGAGGCCGTGGCCACGTGGACGCGCGCGGTCGAGGTCGCCCCGGGCTACCACGCCGCGCACGGCAACCGCCTCCTGTGCATGAACTACCTCCCGGGGCCTGCCGAGGACCTCGCCCGGGCGCACCGCGCCTGGGGCGCGCAGGTCACGGCCGAGGTCGGGCCCGCGCCCGACGACCACGACAACGTCCCGGACCCCGCGCGGCGCCTGCGCGTGGGCTACCTCTCGCCCGACCTGCGGGCGCACCCGGTCGCCAGCGTCCTCGAGCCGCTCCTCGCCGGCCACGACCGCGACGTCGTCGAGGTCGTGGCCTACGACGCCTGGCCGGGGGCGAAGGACGCGGTGACCGCGCGCCTGCGCGGCCTCGTCGACCGGTGGCGCGACGTGGCCTGGCTCGACGACGCCGCGCTCGCGGCCACGATCCGCGCCGAGGGCATCGACGTCCTGGTCGACCTGGCCGGCCACACCGGGGGCAGCCGGCTGTCCGTCTTCGCCCGCCGGCCGGCCCCGGTGCAGGTCACCTACCTGGGCTACCCCAACACGACCGGCCTGCCGACGGTCGACCTGCGGCTCACCGACGCCACGGCCGACCCGCCCGGCCTGGCCGACGTCCTCCACGTCGAGGGCCTCGTCCGCCTCCCGCGCTGCTTCCTCGCCTGGGCGCCGCCGGACCGGTCGCCCGACCCCGCGCCGCTGGCCGACGACGATCCGCTCGCCTGCACGTTCGGCTGCTTCAACAACCTCTCCAAGGTCTCGCCCGAGGCCGTGGCCCTCTGGGCCCGGCTCCTCCACGACACCCCCGGCGCGCGCCTGCTGCTCAAGAACCACTCGCTGGCCCACGCGACCGCCCGGGCCCGGGTCGAGGGCCTCTTCGCCGCCCACGGCGTCACGGCCGACCGCCTGGTCCTCACCGGCCGCCTCGGCCACGCCGAGCACCTGGCCCTGCACGACCGCGTGACCCTGGCGCTCGACCCCTTCCCCTACGCCGGCACGGTCACGTCGCTCGAGGCGCTGTGGATGGGCGTGCCCGTGGTCACACTGGCGGGCGACCGCCACGCCGCCCGCGTCGGCGCGAGCCTGCTCGAGGCGGTCGGCCTGCGCCACCTGATCGCGCGCACGCCCGACGAGTACCTCGAGGTCGTCCGCGCGCTCCTCGCCGACCGCGCCGGCCTGCGCGCGCTCAAGCGCGGCCTGCGCGCGCGGCTGCTCGCCTCGCCGCTCGTCGACGGCGACGCGCTCGCCCGCGCGGTCGAGGACGCCTACCGGTTCGGGTGGCGCGCCTGGTGCGCGTCGCGCTGACTGACTACAGGCCGCGCCCGGCCCAGGGCCGGTTATCGACCAGGCACTCCGAGAGCTGGATGTAGAGCCGCCGCGCGGCCTCGGTGAAGGTGTCGAAGTCGCCCGTGTAGGGCTCGAGCGCCACCTTCATGCACTCGGACAGGCTCCCCTGGCGCACGATCCCGGCCACGAGGTCGAGGTAGGGCTCCTCGCGCGACGGGGCCTTCTTGCGGGCCAGGGCGATCAGCTCGTGGAGGACGCGGCGCACCTCGACCTTGCCCTCGTCGTCGCGCTCCTCCTGCGCGAGCAGGTGCGGGGCGTGGACGCGCGCGCGCGTGCCCTCGCGCACGACGGCGCGGAAGTCCTCGACCAGCAGGCTGTGGTCGTCGGTGACCAGGCGCCCGGCGAGCAGCGCGTCGGCCAGCGCCTTGAGCGCCCAGCGCACGAACACGGCGATCGCCACGTCGAGCTTCACGCACTCCTGCGTGTCGAGGACGCGCACCTCCATGGACTCGCGCGAGAGCTTGAACACCGCCCCGCGCGCGTTGAGGAACTCGTGGCGCAGGACGCGGCCGCCCTCGAGCTTGTCGACGGCGCGGTACATGGGCCCCAGCACGTCGCGCTTGTACTGGGCCAGGCTGGCCGCGAACTCGGGGACGATCTCGCCGCACGACTCGGGGATCTTCGTCTGGTGCTCGATGATGAACTGCAGCCGGTTGTCGACCGCCGGCTGCAGCTCGCCGTCGTGCATGGGCGTGCTGGCGGCGATCGCCGGCAGGTAGGGCACGAGCAGGGCGGCGGCGTTCATCATCGCCACCGCCTCCTTCTCGCTGCCCAGGGGCAGGTTCACGTGCAGGGCCTGCACGTTGGCCCAGCCGTGCGTCGCCGTGTCGAACAGCCGCGCGTAGGTCTGGTAGACGCGGTTGTTCGAGCGCTCCCACATGCGCGCCTTGCGCGGGTCGAGCCACGGGTGCATGCCGGTCGGCAGGAGCCGCGCGTCGAAGCGCTCGGCGAGCAGCCCGGCCGCGCGGCGCACGCCCTCGACCAGGAGCTCCTCGCTCTGGGCCAGGCTCTTCAGCGGCACCTCGGTCTTGAGCTCGAGGACGTGCTGGAAGATCTCGTTGCTGAAGCCGACGACGCCCAGGCTGGCGTCGGACGCCGGCCGGCCGGCGAGCGCCGCCAGGCACTGCTCGGCGAGCGGCACGGCGTTGAGGTCGCGGTCGACGAGGACGTACTCCAGCTCGAGCCCGCACACCTCGTAGGCCTTGTAGACCTCGCCCGGGGCGCGCGCCGGCGCCTTGCCGATCGGGCGGCGCAGCCGAGCGGAGCCCGGGTCCTCGCGCCGCTCGCCCTTGCCGTTGGCCGAGCGGTCGCCCTTCGCCGCCGTCGCCGCCGCGGCCAGCGTCTTCTTCTTGCGCGCCTCCTCGATGCGCCGCACGAAGGCCTCGAGCAGCTCCTCGTAGATCACGTCGCCGTCGGCGGCGTCGTCGTAGCCGACGTCGATGTTCGGGTTGTCGTTGACCTCGATGATCACCGGCCCCTGCGGCGTCTCCTTGAGGTCGACGCCGTGCAGGCCCTCGCCGATGAGCCGGGCCGCCTTGCAGGCGAGCTTCACCACCTCGCGCGGGGCCTCGTCGCGCGGCACGGCCTCGACCCGCCCGTAGCGGGCGCCGCGCGGGCCGGTGTCGCGGATCTGCCAGTGGCCGGTGGCCATGTGGTACTTGCAGGTGAACAGGGGCTTGCCGTCGAGCGTGGTCACGCGCCAGTCGAAGTCGGTGGGCGTGAACGCCTGGCAGATGACCAGCGGCGACTCCTTGAACAGCTCCGC
Organism: Planctomycetota bacterium; assembly: GCA_019636275.1. Taxonomy (GTDB): domain Bacteria; phylum Planctomycetota; class J058; order J058; family J058; genus JAMLIC01. The sequence continues at coordinate 5,856 of JAHBXY010000223.1, forward strand.
CGCCCGGTGCTCGTAGTCCTCGCGCCCCTTGACCTTGAACACGGCGCTCGAGAACGACCCGTCGGGCAGCTTGACGATGAACGGCAGGCGCAGCGCCGCGGCGAGGTCCTCGTAGCGGGTCTGGCGCGTGGCGATCATCGTCGGCGGCATGGGGACGCCGGCGCGCGAGAGGAGCTCGTACAGGTAGACCTTGTTCGAGCAGCGGATGATCGAGCGCGTCTCGTCGATCACCGGCATGCCCAGGGCCTCGGCGCGCAGGGCGAAGCGGAAGGCCGGCAGCTCGAGCCCCGTGAGCACGCGGATGAACAGCGCGTCGTAGTCGCCGAGCCGGGCGAGCTCGCCCGGCTCGATGCGATGCACGTGCACGCCCTTCTTCGCGCCGATCTTCACCAGGCGGTCGATCGTCTCGGGCGTCGACGGGCGGTGGCGGTCGTTCTCGTCGTAGAGGACGCCCACCGAGAGCGTCGGTCGGTCGTCGTCGGGCTCGCGGCGGGGGAGGAGCTTGCTCGCCGGGCGGTCGAGCGCGCGGACGAGGTCCTGGCGCTGCGCGTCGCTCAGCTTGTGCACCTTGAGGGGGACGAGCTGGATCACCTTCCAGGCCTCGTCCTCGCGCAGGAGCCGCACGAGCAGGAGCGGCATGGGCCAGACGCGGTAGACCTGCGCCGCGAGGCGGGTGAAGCGCTTGTCGCCGCACTCGCCCAGGAACACGACGGCCTCGGCCATCTCGGCGTCCTCGGCCGGGCGGTAGGTGACGATGTCGTTGACGAGGTGGCGGACCAGCGGCAGGTCGGCGCGGCGGCGCCGCGGCGGCAGGCCGATGTCGTCGGTGACGACGATCGTCTCGGGCAGCGAGCGGCGGCGGCCGCTCATCTGCTCGACGTCGATCGTCTTGATCCCGGCCTCCTGCAGGGCGCGGAACACGGCGTGCGGGTTGAGGACGCCCTCGACGGTGTCGACCGTCGGCAGGACCGTCTGGCCGCGCGCGTCGGCCAGGAGCGAGACGTAGTAGCCCTTCGACAGGTAGCGCCACGAGCGGCACAGGTTCACGATCGTCGCCTGGCGGCGCGTGTCCTCCTCGACGCCGGCGAGGAAGTCGTCGGCCGTGACCAGCCGGCCCGCGCCGGGCGGCAGGTCCTTGAGCTCGGACACGACGATGATCGTCTCGGACTTCTTCGTCACGCGCCCGCCATCTCCGCTCGCCATCTCCGCGAAGGTCCCCGCCGCCGCGGCGCGCGTCCTGCCCCGGCGGCGGCCGGGAGCAGTTCACGTCCGCCCCGCGGCGCCGTCAAGGTACCCCGCGGGGGCGACAACGGGAGGGGCGCGGCGCCCGGCCGGCCGCGCGCGCCGGCCGCCGGCGTGGGATGATCGGCCCCATGACCGCCGACCGCCTGGGACGGCCGCTGCGGGACCTGCGCCTGTCGGTGACCGACCGGTGCAACCTCCGCTGCTCTTACTGCATGCCGGCCGAGGAGTACGAGTGGCTCCCCCGGCCGGACCTGCTCACGTTCGAGGAGCTGTCCCGGCTGGTCGACGCCTTCACGCTCGTCGGGGTGGACGAGGTCCGGCTGACCGGCGGCGAGCCGCTCCTGCGACGCGACCTCGCCCGGCTGGTGCGCCTGCTGGCGGAGAAGCCCGCCGTGCGGGGGGTGGCGATCACCACCAACGGGGTGCTCCTGGCCGAGCAGCAGGCGGACCTCCGGGCGGCGGGCCTGTCGCGCTTCACGGTCAGCCTCGACACGCTGCGGCCCGAGCGCTTCCTGGCGATCACGCGCCGCGACGACCTCGCCCGCGTCCTCGGCGGGATCCGCTCGGTCGCGGGCACGCCGGGGCTCAAGCTCGACGCGGTCGTCGTGCGCGGGGAGAACGACGACGAGCTCGTCGACCTGCTGGCGTTCGCGCGCGAGGTGGGGGCGGAGCTCAGGTTCATCGAGTACATGGACGTGGGCGGGGCGCGGCGCTGGTCGCTGGACCGGGTCGTCTCGCGGGCGGAGATGCTCGCGCGCCTGACGGCGGCGCTCGGCCCGCTCGAGCCGCAGCCCGGGCGCGGCTCGGCGCCGGCGGAGCGCTTCCAGCTGCCCGACGGGGCCACCTTCGGCATCGTGGCCTCGACCACGCAGCCCTTCTGCCGCGCCTGCGACCGCAGCCGCGTGACGGCGGACGGCATGTGGCTCACGTGCCTCTACTCCACGCGCGGCGTCGACCTGCGCGCGCCGCTCCGGGCGGGCGAGCCGGTCGAGGCGCTCGCGGCGCGCATCCGCGCGGGCTGGGCGGCGCGCGCCGATCGGGGCGCCGAGGAGCGCCTGGGCCTGTCCGACCGGGCGGCCAGGCCGCTCGCCAGCGCGCACGACCTCGACGCCGACCCGCACCTCGAGATGCACACCCGCGGGGGCTGACGGCGGCTGACCGTCACCGCCGGAGCGCGCGCGGGGGCGCCGGCTGCTACAACGCTCCGGTCATGCAGCCCGCGATGTATCAGGCCGAGGCCGAGCTCGAGCGGCGCCACTGGTGGTTCCGCATCCGGCGCGAGATCCTCGCCGACGCGCTGGCGCGGCTCGAGCCGCGCCTCGGCCCCGTGCGGCGCGTCCTCGACGTGGGCTGCGGCACGGGCGCCACGGGGTCCGTCGTCGCGGGCGACGGGCGGGGCGTGATCGGGATCGACGCCCACCCGCTGCCGCTCTCGCTCGGGCGGGGCTGGTCGGGCGCCTACATGGCGCGCCTGCGGGCGCGGCTCCCGCGCCTGCCCTTCACCGACGGCAGCTTCGACCTCATCGTCGCGCTCGACGTGATCGAGCATGTGCTCGAGGACCGCGCGGCGACCGAGGAGCTCTGGCGCGTGCTCCGGCCGGGCGGCGGCCTGATCGTGTTCGTCCCGGCGCTGGAGCTGCTGTGGGGCGCGCACGACGACATCGCCCAGCACCACCGCCGCTACACCGCCGGGGGGCTGCGCGACCTGATCGCCGGCGCGGGCTTCGAGGTGGAGCGGGTGACCTACTTCAACTCCCTCCTGTTCCTGCCCATCATGGCCTCGCGCCTGCTCAGCCGGCTCCTGCGGCCGGCGGACCTGGCCAGCGACGCGCAGCGCGGCGGGGCGCTCGGCCCCCTCCTCGGCGGGATCTTCTCCCTCGAGCGCCGCCTCCTGCGCCGCATCGACCTCCCCGTGGGCGTGTCGCTGGCGCTCGTCGCGCGCAAGCCGGGTTAGACTCGCCGCCCATGGACGGCCCCGCCGCGGTCCCGCTGGAGGCTCGCGCCGGCCCCGGCGGCCGAGCCCGCGCGGCGCTCGCCGGCGCCGTGCGGCTGGGCCTGGCGCCGGCGGCGGTGTATCTGCTGCTCCTCGTCCTCCTCACCTGGCCCGCGGCGCTGCGGGCGCCCACGCATCTGCTCGGCGGCGAGGGCGACGCCATGCAGAACGTGTGGAACCTCTGGTGGATGGAGCGCGCCGCGGCGGAGGGCCGGTCGCCCTACTGGACCGACGCCGTCCACCACCCCTTCGGAGCCTCGCTGCGTGGCCACACGCTCGGGACGTTCAACGCGCTCGTCGCCGCGCCGCTGCGTCCGCTCCTCTCGCGAGAGCAGGCCTACAACGCCGTCCTCGCCCTGTCGTTCGTGGCAAGCGGTGTGGCCGCGTTCCTGCTCGCGCACCGGCTCACCGGCTCGTGGCCCGGCGCGCTGGCGGCCGGGTTCGTGTTCACCTTCTCTCACTGGCACGTGGCCCGCATGCCCGGCCATCTGAACCTGGCGGCGGCGCAGTTCCTGCCGCTGTTCGCGCTCGCCTGGCTGGCTCACCTCGACCGGCCCGGCCTGGCGCGCGCGGGGGTGGCCGCGGCCGCGTTCGCGCTCGCCGGGCTGTGCGACCTCTACTTCCTCGTCGCGTGCGCGCTGGCCGGCGCGCTGCTCCTCGCCGGTCGGGCGCTCGAGGAGGGGCGCGCGTGGCTCGTCGCCCGCGAGCGCGTGGTGGGCCTCATGACCTTCGGTGCGCTCGCCTCCCTGCTCGCCGGCCCGATCGCCCTGCCGGTCGCCGGCGAGCACGCGCGCGACCCGTTCGTCGTCCCGTTCGAGAGCGATCCGCGCGACTTCTCCGCCGACCTCCTGGGGCTCGTGGCGCCCGGCGTCGGCTGGCGCTTCGCTGGCCTCACGGCGCCGCTCTGGCGCGGACTCCCCGCGCCGGACGCCGTCGACGTGGCCCTGGGCCTCCCCGTGCTGCTCCTGGCCGCCTGGGTGTGGCGGCGGCGCGCCGACGTCGCCCCGGCGGTGCGCCTGCGCGCCTGGGTCGTCCTGATCGTCGGCGTCGTGCTCCTGGGACTCGGGCCGGAGCTCCAGGTGGCGCGCGTGCGCACGGGCGTGCCCCTGCCGTGGGCCCTGGTGGATGAGCTGCCGCCGCTGAAGCTCGCCGGCAAGCCCGCGCGCTTCATGGTCGTGGCGACCCTGGGCACGGCCGTGCTCACGGCCGTCGGCGTCCAGCGCCTCCTCGCCGCTGGCCGCCGGCGAGTCGTGGCGGCGTTCGCCGTGGCGCTCGTCGTCGACCACGCGCCGGCGCGGCTTCCGACGGAGCCCCTGGGCTCGCCCCCCGCCTACGTCGAGGCCCTGCGCGCGGCGGGCGACGGGGCCGTCCTCGACCTCGCGAGCGGCCACTTCCGGCCGCTGTGGCACCAGACGACACACGGGCGCCCGATGGCGCTCGGCTACCTGTCTCGGCACCCCGCCAGCGTGCTCGCGCGCGAGCGCCCGCTGATCGAGGCGCACCGGCGCGGCGACTGGCGCGCCCTGCGCGAGCGCTTCGACCTGCGCTGGCTGGTCGTGCCGGCCGGGCACGCCCCGCCGAACGACGAGCACCTGCGCCTCGTCGTCGAGGACGCGGGCGGCCGGCTGTTCGAGCTCGCGCCGCGCGACTGACTACGCGTCCTCGGCCCAGAGCGCCGCGAACTCGTCCGTGAACAGGGCCACCGCCTCGGGGTCGTCGAGCGGGGCCAGCTCGGCGCAGCGGCCGTCGCCCTGCACGACGAACAGGCGCAGCGGCCGCCCGTCGGGGGCGCGCGCGAGGATCGAGCCCTGGACGAGCCCCAGCGCGCAGGCGAGGTCGCGCACGGCGTCCTCGGGGCCGGCGGCCTCGTCGGCGAGCGGCAGGACGCCGCGCTCGAGCGCCGTCTCGCCCCAGGCGTCGAGGCCCACCGCCTCGAGCACGACGCGCGGGCCGCTCGTCGGCTCGTCGCCGCGGCGGCGGCGGAGCT
>JAHBXY010000224.1 GCA_019636275.1 Planctomycetota bacterium
CCTCGTCGAAGCTCGCGGCCGCCGAGACGGCGTCGCGCGGGTCGCGCCGGCGCACGCCGAAGCGCGCCCCGTCGGGCGTGATCACGGCCAGCGTCACGCTCTCGGCCCCGTAGCACGTCCAGCCGCCGCCCGGCTCGGCGACGACGAAGCCCACGGCCGCGTCGCCGTCGAGCGCGCGGCTGCCGACGACCTCCAGGATCGCGCGGCGCAGGGCGCCGAGCGCCTCCCAGGTGCCGACGAACTCGAGCCCGGCCAGGGTCAGGGGAAGGCCCGGCGCGACCGGCTGGGACCAGGCCACCTTCGCCGGCGTCGACACGCCCGACCCGACCTGCACGTCGGCCACCACCCAGCGCCCCGCCGGCAGCGCCTCGGCCAGGCGCAGGACCGCCCCCGAGACCGTCAGGCGCTCGACCCCGAGCACGGCGGGCCCCTTCTGAAGGGTGAGCGTGATCGTCGGCGAGGCGGTCACCGCGGGGATTGTATCGGACCCGCCGGCGCCCCGCCCCCCCGTTCGTCTCGCTTCGTCTCACTTGCCAGCGTCGGGAAGCGCTCGCGAGGAGGGAGGGCTGGCTGGTGGTCGGTAACGTCCGGTAGGATCCGCCGTTCGGCGGGTCGCCCGGAAGGCCCGCCCGTTGCTATCCGCGGCCTACCGGAGTGTGTCCATGCGCTCTCGCCTCCTCACGCGCGCCGTGTGCGCGTCCCTCGCGCTGACGTTCGTCTTTCCGCCGGCGCCGCTGCTCCTGGCCCAGGAGCGCCCGCTCGACCGCGCCCCCGGCGGGCCCGACGCGTCCGCGGAGGTCGAGGACCTGCGCGGCCTCGACGCGCTCGACGTCGACCCCGTCAACGGGGAGGTCGTCTACGCGCGCGAGGACCTCGCGATCGGCGAGGGCGACCTCGCCCTGCGCCTGGTGCGCACCTACCGCCCCTGGGCGGGCGACCTGCTGAACATGGGCACGCACTGGGCGAGCCTCCTCGACGTCCACCTCGACGTCCACCCGTCCGGCGCGCGGGCGGCGCTCGTGCAGGAGGACGGCCGCCGGCTGTTCTTCGACCGCGGCGAGGACGGCGTCCTGCGCGCCGTCACCGGCGCGGCGGCCGTGATCGACCGCTTCGGCGACGGCTTCCGCGTGCGCGGCCTGGGCGACGACCGCGAGTGGACCTTCGACGCGCAGGGCTGGCCGCTCTCGCGCACCGGGCCGCGCGGGCTGAAGCTCGAGTTCGGCCTCGACGCCGAGCGGCGGGTCACCCACCTGCAGGGCCCATGGGGGCGCCTGGGCGTCGAGCGCGACGCGCGCGGCGCGATCACGGCGCTCGTGACCCCGGGCGGCGCGCGCGCGCGCTACGTGCGCGACGCGCAGGGCAACCTCTCGACCGTGCAGCGCGGGCGCCTCCGGGCCACCTACGGCTACGACGCCGTCGGCCGCCTCACCGGCCTGGCCGCCGGCAAGGCCCGCATCGCCTACGACGTCATGGGCCGCGTGATCAGCCTCGACGGCGAGGGCATCGAGCCGGCGCGGCTGCGCTACCTGTCGGCCACCGCCGACGCCGCCGGCGGGCCCGCCGGGCGCGAGGTGCGGCTGACCCGCGGCGGCGAGGCCTGGACGTTCGCGATCTCGGCCGACGGGCGGCGCGTGGAGCGCAGCAACGCCCGCGGCGACTCGGTCGTGACGCTCCTCGACGCGCGCGAGCGCACGGCGCGCGTCGTCGTCGCCGGCGAGGGCCTCCTGCGCGAGTGGTCGTTCGAGTACGACGCGCGCGGGCGCCTGGCCGCCCGCACCGGCCCCGAGGGCGCGACGCGCTTCGAGTACGGCGCCAAGGTCACGGCGCGGCCGACGCGCGTGACGCTGCCCGACGGGCGCCAGGTCGGCTTCAGCTACGACCTGCACGGCAACCTGCTCGAGGTCGCGGCGCCGGGCGGCGCCGTGACGAAGATGGCCTACGACGCGGCCGGCCGGCTCACGGCCGTCACCGACCCGCGCGGCAAGACGACGACCTTCACCCTCGACGAGCGCGGCTTCGTCGTCGCGTCCGAGGAGGACGGCGTCGGGCGCATGCTCTACCAGCGCGACGGCGACGGGCAGGTGGTCAAGGTCAAGCGCGCCGACGGGCGCGTGATCGACGTGGCCCGCGACGACGCCGGCCGCGCGCGCAAGGTCACGGACGCCCTGGGCACGCTCATGGCCCTCGACTACGACGCGCGCGGCCGCGTCGTGGCCTTCACCGACGAGCTCGGCCAGTCGTTCCGCTACGCCTACGACGGCCGCGGCCGCCTGGTGACCGTCTCGGACGGCATGGGGACGCTGGCGCGCCTGGAGTACGACGTCGCCGGGCGCCTCGGCGCCTTCGTCGACGCCCTGGGCAACAAGACGATGATCGCCCGCCCCGACGAGCGCACGGTGGTGGTCACCGACCCCGCCGCGGGCCAGCGGACGCTGCGCCACGACGGCCTGGGCCAGCTCGTCGAGGAGACGCGCGGCGACGTCACCGTCGGCTACCGCTACGACGCGCAGGGGCGCCTGGTCGAGCGCACGACGCCGCGCGGCGCCGAGACGTTCAGCTTCGACGAGGCCGGCCGCCTCACCGGCCTCTCGGGGCCCGACGGCGGCTTCGCCCTGGGCTACGACCCGGCCGGTCGCCTGGCGCGCCTCACCGACGTCAACCTCGGCCTGAAGGTCGAGTACGGCTACTCGGCCGCCGGCGACCGCACGGCGCTGAAGCTCCCCTGGGGCGCCGTGGGCTACGAGTACGACGCGCGCGGCCGCGTCGTCGGCGTGACGCTGCCCGAGGGCGGCAAGGTCGAGATCGACCTGCACCCCGACGGGCGCCGCAAGGAGGTCCGCTACCCGAGCGGCGTGGTCACGCGCTTCGCCTACCAGCGGGCGCGGCTGACCGAGGTCGTGACCAGCAAGGGCGACGAGGTCGTCGAGCGGCGCGCCTACGGCTACGACGCCGCCGGCCGCGTGGCCTGGGTCGAGGGCAAGGACGCGCGCCGGACGACCTACGAGCACGACGCGCGCGGGCGGCTCGTCGCGGCGACCGACGCCGACGGCGTGGTCACGCGCTGGACCTACGACGCCGCCGGCAACCGGCTCACGGAGACCCGCGGCGAGGCCGAGACGCGCTACGAGGTGGCGGTCGGCAACCGCGTCGTCCGCCGCGGCGGCGAGGAGCTCACCTACACCGACGGCGGCGCGCTGGCCGAGCGCCGCGGGGTCCGCTACGACTACGACCACGACGACCGGCTCGTGTCCGTGACGCGGGCCGACGGGGCCACCGTGCGCTACGGCTACGCGCCCAACGGCGCGCGCCTGTGGCGCGAGGAGGGCGGCGCGCGCACCAGCTACCTGCACGACCTGGCCGACGTCGTGGGCGAGGTCGACGCCGAGGGCAAGGTCGTCGCCAGCTACGTGCACGGCCCCGGCGCCGACGACCTGCTCGCCGCGCGCCGCGACGGCGAGACGTTCTTCTACCACTGGGACCTGGTCCGCAGCGTGACCGCCCTGACCGACGGCAAGGGCCAGGTGGCGGCCCGCTACGGCTACGACGCCTTCGGCGGCCTGACGCAGGCCGAGGGCGCGGCGGCCGGGTGGAACCGCTTCCGCTTCGCCTCGCGGCCCTGGGACGCGGCGGCCGGGCTCTACGACAACCGCGCCCGCAGCTACGCGCCCGACCTGGGCCGCTTCACCACGCCCGACCCGACGGGCGTCCTCGGCGGGCTGAACGTCTACGCCTACGTGGACAACGACCCGACCCTGCTCAACGACCCGTACGGCCTGCGCGCCTGGTACGAGCGGCTGTGGGACGGCACCAAGGACGTGGCCTCGGGCGTGGCGAGCTGGGCTCGCGGGATCACCACCGCGGACGTCGTCGACGGCCTGAAGTACGTCGGCCGCCAGACCTGGGCCTTCACCCGCGGCTTCGGCAAGGGCCTGTGGGGCGCGGCCAAGGGGATCGTCAACACGGTCCTGCACCCGATCGACACGATCAACGGGATCATCTACGCGATCGAGAACTGGGACGAGACGAAGGAGGCGCTCCTCGCCAAGTGGGAGGAGTACAAGGACGCCGCCCTGAACGACCCGGAGAAGTTCGCCGAGATGACCGGCTACCTGACGGCCGAGATCCTCGTCTCGGTCGCGGGCACCAAGGGCCTCGACAAGCTGGGGAAGGCCAACGTGATCGCCGGCACCGCCACGCGCGTGGCCGGGGTGACGCGCTCGGCCGCGGCGCCGGTCACGCGCGCCGCCGGCACGACGCTGGCCAGCCGCTTCCCGCGGGCGGCCGAGACCGTGCGGCGCGGCGGCGTCCTCAGCCGCGCGCGCAACATCGAGCTCGCACGGCGCGCCGCGCAGCCGGGCAACATCGTCGCGCGCGCCGGCCGCCGGGTGGTCGACTTCGGGCGCGACCTTGGCCGCGCCGGCCGCCTGGCCGTGCGTGAGCCGGGGGCGTTCGTCGTCTACGGCGGGCGGCGCATGTCGGGCACGGCGGGGCGCCTGGTCGCGGCCGTCGGCCGCGGCACGTGGACGGCCACGCGGCGCTTCGGCATCCCGACGGTGCTCGTGTTCAACGACCAGATCACCGACGCGATCAACCGCACGGCGAACCGCGCCGCGGCCGCGGGCCTGGTGCGCGACGAGGGCCGGCGCCTGCTCGACGACGCGGCGCGCCTGTCGCCCGAGGAGCTCGCCGCGCGGCTCGACAGCATGGGCCGCACCTACCGGGACTACCGCAACCGGCTCCTCGCGCCGGTGCACGAGGAGGACCTGCGGCTCGAGCGGTCGCTGGCCGACCTCAACGCGCGCGTCGAGCGCGGCGAGATCCCGGACAACACGATCGACTCGCGGCTCGACGCGATCCTCTCCGAGTACGGCCGGCGCCGGCACAACCACATGGTCGACCTCTACGACCGGCACCGCGACGTCGAGCACGACATGCTCAACCCGAGCCCGAACCGGACGATCTCCTTCCAGGACGAGATCGACCTCCTGCGCGCCGTGCGCGAGCGGGTGACGAGCCCCGACGGGCGCGCCCTGATCGACGCCCGCGTGGCCGACCTCGAGGCGCTCATGGCGCACGAGTACGAGCTCTTCCGCATGGGCGAGCACGACGCCCTGATCGCCGGCATCGCCGGCGCCCCGCGCCTCCCCGGCGAGACCCTGCCGCCCGAGGGCCGCTGGGACGCCGACGGCCTGGGCGGCATGGAGGCCCCGCTGGGCGAGAGCCTCGACGGCCTGATCGACCCCCGCGGCTCGTGGGCCGAGGAGGACGAGCTCCGGCGCAGGTGATTCGACGGCTGCGGCCGCGGATGCCGGCCGGGGCGGCGCGCGCGCGGGCGATGGGATCAGGCGATCGACATCGCCCGCGCGCGCGCCGCCGCGGCTCGGCCTCCTCTCGTCATTCGGACGTAGCGCCGTTCCGGACCTAGCCCCCCTGACCGGCCTCCGACCGACCCTCGCCCCCGCCCCGGTGGCCGCCGCGCCCTCCCCCCGCTAAAGTGCCGGCGTCGCTCGGCCGGCGGCGTCCGGGGGAGGGGCCATGGGCAACGAGCAGGAGCGGGTGTGGTTCGCCCGCGAGGTCATGCAGCAGTTCGTGAAGTGCTTCACGAACCTCAAGCTGTACCCGCACCACCACACGCACGTGAAGACGTCGCTCGACGCCTGGTCGAGCCGCATCCGCAGCTACCTGGCGCTGCACGACATCCTGCGCATCGGCGTCACCCAGGACGCCCTCCTCGTCGAGGAGACGCCGATCTACGAGGAGCAGAACAGGAACGAGAACCTGGCCTTCCGCCTCTACGTCGACGGCCTGCGCGAGATCAGCATCACGCGCGGCCTCACGGTGCAGGAGGCCGAGAGGCTGGCCTTCGTCTTCTACCAGGCCGTCGTCGACCCGCGCGTCGACTCGACCGGCCTCCTGTGGGAGGGCGACTTCAAGAACATCGACTACGTGGCCATCAACTCCCTGTCCGAGGCCTGGGAGCAGCCCGACTACATGTCGCAGGACGCGCTCAAGCTGCTCAAGGACATGAACCGCGACGTCGACGCGATCGTGGCCAGCCTCACCGCGCCGGGCGCCCGCAACACCTACACGTTCGAGGTGACCGACGGCGCGGCGGAGTTCGAGAAGGCCAAGGAGCTCGACGCCGGCGAGGGCGAGCGCGAGGAGGGCGACGACATCTTCGAGGTCAGCGAGCAGTCGCTCCTCGAGCTGCAGCGCGACGTCCAGAGCTGGGGGCCCGACCGGGTGCTCCGCGTCCTCATCGACGGCGGCCTCGACGGGCTGGCCGTGGCCTCGGACATCGTCGGCCGCGACCACGTGCGCTGGCTCCTGCGCGAGTCGGTCGACACGGCGCTGCGCAGCAAGGACATGGAGCTCCTGGGGGCCATCCTCGGCCGCCTCGAGGGCGAGCTCGAGCTCGTCGAGGACGAGGACGAGGAGATGATCCGGGGCGTCTTCGCCTACATGGGCGAGGAGCAGAACGTCGGCCGCCTGACCGAGCTGGCCCAGGGGCAGGCGATCGGCGGCCCGAAGGCCTACTGCCGCATCCTCGGCCTGATCGGCGACAGCGGCCTCACCGCCGCCGTGGCCACCTTCATGCTCACGAAGAACAAGGAGATGCAGGAGGCCCTGTCGGCGTTCATCAGCGACAACCTGCACCGGAACCCGAAGGTCCTCGCGCCGATGCTCGACCCGCAGGTCCCGCCGGAGGTGGTCCGGGCCGCGCTGTTCATCGCCGCGAAGCGGCTCAAGGGCAAGGAGCTGGAGGAGGCGCTCGACCGGGCGCGCCAGCACTCGGACCCCAAGATCAAGGAGTACGCCACCCACCAGTGGCGCACGCAGACCGACGAGGGCCGCCTGCAGACGTTCACGCAGGCGCTCGAGACCTCCGAGTCGAAGCAGGACCGCATGCGGGCGGTCTCGCACGTGACGAACGCCAGCTACAAGCCGGCGCTCGAGGTGCTCAAGCGCGTCGTCGACAGCCAGGCCTTCCTCGGGCGCGACGCCGACGAGAAGCTGGCCTACATCGACGCGGTCCGGCGCCTCGGCGGCAAGACGGCGATCGCCTTCCTCCAGCAGCAGGCCAGCCGCAGCACGCTGGTGTTCAACCGCAAGGCCATGGCCGAGATCCGCGACGCGGCCCAGAAGGCGCTCGACGCCATCAAGCAGGGGCGGTGAGCCGATGACGACCGAGACCGAGGCGGCCCAGGACAGCGCGCTCCAGTTCGCCAACCTGCTCGTGCAGGCGCTGCGGCTCGTGCGCCTGTACGAGACCGACAACGTGGCCTACGAGGGCCCGCTGACCCAGATGCAGGCCCTGATCGACGCGGCCGCGGACCGCGGCGGGATCCGCCTCCAGGCCGAGGAGGGGATGCTCTACTACAACAAGGAGCCCCTCCGCGGCGGCAAGCGGGCCTTCGGCACCATCCAGGGCCTCGTCAAGGCGCTCGAGGGGCTGGGCCTGGCGGAGGTCGCATTCCTGGGCAAGGTCGGGTCGACCGACCTCCGGCTGTTCTTCAACGCCGTCAAGCAGTCGCTCGGCGCCGAGGACCCGGCCAACCAGGTGCGCTCGAGCCTGGAGGCGCTCGGCCTCAAGGACCGCGTCGCGGTCTACGCCCCGGGCGAGACGACCGGCAAGGCGGTGGCCAAGAAGGTCGACATCGACGAGCGGACCTACTTCCCGCTGGCCTACGCGCGCACGCTCGTGCTCCTGCGCGAGTACGTGAAGAACCTGAGCAACGAGGAGCTCAACCGCTACTTCACGCAGAAGCTGCACCGCGCGCTGCAGGAGATCGTCAGCCTCACGGCGAAGTACTTCAACCGCTGGCTGCGGCTCACGGCGGTGAAGAACGCCGACGAGTACCTGTTCAGCCACATGGCGAACACGGGCGTCCTCTCGGTCCTCCTCGGCCACCAGCTCGGCCTGGGCAAGGTGAAGCTCACGGAGCTGGGCTACTGCGGCATGCTCGCCGGCCTGGGCCTGTTCCGCTCGCCGCGCGAGCTGGTCGAGCGCTCGGACCTGGGCGACGCCGAGGCGCAGGTGCTGGGCCTCCACCCCTACCGCGCGCTCGGCGCCCAGCTCGAGGGGCACAAGATCACGCCCAAGATGCTGGCCGCGGCGACGGTCGGCTTCCAGTTCGACCTGCACCGCGGCCGCACGCCGCTGCGCGTGCCGCCGCGCGAGGTGCACCCCTACGTGCGGATCGTGCGCATCTGCGAGGCCTACGACGCCCTGACCTCGCCGCGCGCCGACCGCCCGGCCATGCTCCCCGACCAGGCGCTGCGCGCCCTGATCGAGGCCCGGCCGGGCGACTACGACCCGCTGGCCCTGACCGTGTTCACGAACATGATGGGCCTGTTCCCCACCGGCACGACGGTGACGCTGAGCACGGGCGAGGTGGCCGTGGTCGTGCACCCCAACCCCGATCAGCCGCGCCGGCCGCTGGTGGCCATCGTGCGCGGGCGCGACGGCTCGCCCGTCGACGGCGACTTCCTCGACCTGGCCCAGAAGCTCGAGGACGGCGCCTACCCGGCCACGATCACCGGCTCGGTCGACCCGGTCGAGCTCGGGATCACCATCCCCGACTACCTGCTCCAGTAGCGCGCCCCCCGGAGACGCGACCCCATGGCTGAAGTCATCCTCCTCGAGCCCGACCCCGAGACGCGGCTCCTCCTGCGCTCGCTGCTCGAGCGCGACGGCTACGAGGTCAACGAGGCCGACTCGCCGCGGCAGGCGGCGGACATCGTCCGCGGCGGCCGCGCGCAGGCGCTCATCATGACCGCGCGCACGCGCGCCTCGTGCGAGCAGTTCGTGGCCGAGCTGGAGCGGACCCGCCCCGACCTCGACGTGCTCAGCCCGCCGAGCTTCGGCGCGGCGCTCCTCGACGGGAGCGCCCAGCGCGACAGCGTGGCCGAGTTCGCCCGCGACGCGCTGCTGCTCCTGGCCGTCCTGTCGGAGGAGGCCACGAAGTACCCGCCGGCCGCCGAGAAGCTCGGCCGGCTCTCCGAGCTCACGGCGCTGCGCATGGGCCTCTCGCGGCTGCAGGTCGAGGCCTGCTCGGCCGCCGCGGCGCTCGTGGCCCTCGGCCCGTCGCTCGTCGCCTTCCGCTTCGGGGTGCCCGACGAGGCGGCCAACACGATGGCCAGCCAGGCGCCGGACGCGGCCGAGGGCGGCCTGGGCAAGGACCTGCAGGCCGCCATGGCCGCGGCGGCGGCCCTGCGCTGCCCCTACGACCTGCGCGGGATCCTCGAGGCGATCGAGGAGCGCTTCGACGGGCGCGGCCGCCCGCGCGGCCTCAAGGGCGCGCAGATCCCCATGGCCGCCCGCGTCGTCGCGGTCGCGCGCGAGTACAGCCTGCTCGTCGCCGAGGGGCAGGAGGAGGTCGTGGCCACCGAGCTCGTGCGCTCGCGCGCGGGGTCGGACTACGACCCGAAGGTCGTCGACGCGTTCTTCCGGGCGCTGCGCGACGAGAACTACGTCACGCGCCTCGAGTCGGGCAAGCGCGGCGCGCGCGTGCTCTACGTCGACCCGGACGCGGCCGCCTGCGCCGTGGCCGAGCTGCGCCTCCACGCGGCCGGCTTCTCCGTGCAGGTGTGCGACGACGGGCAGCGGGCGCACGAGGCGATCCTGGCCGAGCCGCCCGACGTGGTCATCGCCGAGACGGTCCTGCCGCGCGTGGACGGGATCACGCTGCTCCTCAAGCTGCGGCGCGAGCCCGCGACGCAGCAGGTGCCCCTGATCTTCGTCTCGGCGCGCACGGACGCCGGCCTGCTCAACAAGGCGCTCAAGCTGGGCGCCAAGGACGTGATCGCCAAGCCGGTGAACTTCGACGTGCTGGTGGCCAAGCTGCGCACGCTGGCCAGCGGCGCCGTGGCCGCGGCGCAGCGGTCGGGGGCCGCGACGGGGGCCGTCCAGGGCGACCTGGCCGAGATGCCGCTGACCGACTTCTTCCAGGTGCTGTCGCTCGGGCGCAAGACGGTGAAGGTCGTCGTCAGCTCGCCCGCCGGGCAGGGGCAGATCTTCTTCGAGCGCGGCGCGCCCGTGGCCGCCTACACGCCGAAGACGCGCGGCATGGACGCCTTCGCGCAGATCGTCGAGTGGACCCAGGGCACCTTCTCGCTGGTGATGGGCGAGATCGCGCCGGAGCGCAACCTCGACCCCAGCTTCCAGAACATGCTCATGCAGATGGCTGGCGCGCCCGGCGGCCACGGCAGCGGCCACGGCAGCGGCCACGGCAGCGCGCACGGCAGCTCGCACGGCGAGGCGATGCAGGGCCCCGGCATGATCTTCGCCCCGCCGACGCCGGCGCCGGCCACGCTCGTCGACGACGACGACCCCTACGGCCCGGCGCCCGGGGCGAAGAAGGACATCGAGTTCGACTTCGGCGGCGACGCGGCGAACCCGTTCGGCTAGCCGGGCCTAGAGCAGCTCGACCAGCCGGCGGAGCGTCTCGCGCCGCACCGCCTCGGCCCCGGCCGGGCCGGCGGCGGCGCGGGCGGCCTCCTGGGCGCGGCGGGCGGCCAGCCCGAGCGCCTGCTCGACGCGGGCCGCCAGCGCCGGGGCGTCCTCGGGGCGAAGGTGGCGGCGCTCGACCAGGACGTCCGTGAGCGGGCGGCCGGCGGCCTCGCGGGCGGCCTGCTCGAGCGCATCGGACGCGACGCGGCCCGACCGGCGCAGGACGCTCAGGGCGATCCGCTCGCGCAGGGCGACCTCGGCGCGCCGGGCGGCCACGGCCGCCTGCTCGGTCAGGCGCGCCGGGAGGCCGGCCGTGCGCGCGAGGTAGGCCACGAACGAGGGCGCGCCCTGCGCCCGGGCGGGGTCCTGGTAGGCGCGCAGGCGGTCGAGCAGGTCGTCGAGCGGCAGGACGCCGTGGCGGGCGAGGAGGCGCGCGGCGAGCAGGTCCTCCCAGCGCGGCAGGTCGGCGGTCGGTGCGCTCC
>JAHBXY010000225.1 GCA_019636275.1 Planctomycetota bacterium
GGGCGCGGCCTTGGCCACCTCGGCGGCGTTGGCCGAGGACGCCAGCTCGCGCTCGGCCCACAGGAGGCCGACGACGACGAGGAGGAGGATCAGGTCGTAGAGGACCAGGTCGCCCAGGCGCGCCCGGCCCGTCCGTCTGCTCGCGTCCATCGGCCTCTCGGGCCCGATTCTCGTCCCCCCCGGCGGAGGAGGCAAGTCAACGGGACGCGCCCGGCGTCGGCGCGCAGGGGTAGAGTGGACCCCCCATGACCGAACACGAGCCAGACCACGCGGCGATCGCCGAGCGCGTGCGCGAGATCCTCGCCCTCCTGGGCGACGACCCCGCCCGCCAGGGCCTCCACGACACGCCCAAGCGCGTGGCCAAGAGCCTCGACTTCCTCACCTCGGGCTACCGCAAGGACCCGATCAAGATCCTCGAGGGGGCGCTGTTCGACGAGCAGTCGGACGAGATGGTCGTCGTGCGGGACGTCGAGCTCTACAGCTTGTGCGTTCCTTCCAAGCAGCTCGTGAACGCCTGCGCGGGCGCCAAGCCGGCGGCCCGGGTCGAGGTCGGCGACAGCCTCTGGACCCTCGTCGACGGTCGGGTCGAGCCCACCATGGTGATGGCGATCGCCCGTCGGCAGACCCGCGAGCTGGTCGAGGTCGAGACGGAGAAGGGCACGTTCCGGGTCACACCGGACCACCCGGTCGCGACCTCGAGCGGCTGGGTCGAGGCGCAGGACCTCGCGGGTCACGTGGTGGAGTGGACGCACCCGAAGCAGCTATGCCGGGAGCGCCCCCGCGCGCGGCCCGGCTGGTCGCTCGGCTACGCGATCGGCGCCATGTGCGCCGACGGGACGGTGGGAAGGCGCTGTATCTCGCTCGTGGTCAACGAGGCGCACTTCGCCGACCGCTTCGCGCTCGCCCTGAGCAAGGCCTTCGGCGTCCGCGCGCGGGTCGAGGAGGTCACGCGTCCGTCCGGCTATCTCGGCCGGGACGTGCCCGGCTATCGCGTGCGGCTGGTCTCGTCCTACCTCGCGGACACGTTCCGCGCGTGGGTCGGAGGAGACGCCAACCACCTGCGCCAGCGCTTTCCCCGCGTCGTGCTCACGTCGAAGGAGTGCTTCAACGGGTTCCTCGACGGCTACGTCGAGGGCGACGGGTGTCGGAGCAGCTCCGGCACGGGCGACGTGGTCATCAGCGCCAACGTGCCCTTCCTCGAGGAGCTCGCGGACGTCGTCGACGCGCGGTTCACACCCAGCCGCAACCAACCCGCTTCACGACTCTACATCTCGGACCGCTGGGACAAGCCAGGCTGGTACCGCAAGCACGGCTTCCAGCAGGAGAGCCATCGCACGGACCTGATCGAGTCGTCGTTCGTGCCGGTTCGCTCCGTTCGGCGCGTCCTCGCCGAGGGGAAGAAGCCTTACACCGTCTACAGCTTCAAGTGCGACCCCCACCCTACGTTCCTGGTCGGCGGGCACCTGACGCACAACTGCGAGCACCACCTGCTGCCGTTCACGGGGAAGGCGCACGTGGCCTACCTCCCCGACCGCAAGATCGTCGGGCTCTCGAAGATCCCGCGCGTCGTCGACGTGTTCGCGCGGCGGCTGCAGGTGCAGGAGCGGCTGACCGTCCAGATCGCCAACGCCGTGGCCGAGGCGCTCAAGCCCAAGGGCGTGGCCGTCGTCATCGAGGCGCGGCACATGTGCATGATGATGCGGGGCGTCGAGAAGCAGAACTCGTTCGCCACGACCTCGTGCATGCTCGGCATGTTCAAGAGCGATCCCAAGACGCGGGCCGAGTTCTTGAACCTGATCGGAAGGCGCCCGGAGCTCTGAGGCCCGGCGCCAGGCGCCGCGCTCCGCGCGTGCGACTCGTTGCGCGCCCCGTTGCCGAACGAGTACGCTCGCAGCCTCATGCAGGTCGAGCTCGCTCTCTGGCCTAGCAAGCCCCTCGGACGAGACGTGGTGCAGCGCGAGGTCGGCACGCGCCTCGGGCAGCCCGACGTCGAAGGGACGTCGGCCGTCATCGACGCGTGGGTGGGTCGGTCGGCGCGTTGCCAAGTGACGATCCGCTGCGCGGCCACGGACGCCGAGGTGGCCCCCCGGCTCGTCGAGCGGCTCGACCTGCTGCTCGAGGTCGAGGAGGCGCAGGACGTGGAGCCGCTCGTCGACCGTTGCTACGAGCTCGCCGATGCGCTCCGCGCGACCGTGCGCGGACGTGACGGTGACGGTCTCGATCCGCACGCGGTGAGGTCCATGGTTCAGGCTGGCTTCCGCTCCGCCAGGCGCACGCGCCTCGTATCCGCGGTCGTGGGGCTGGGCGCCATCGTCGCCGGAGGGATCGCCCTGTATGGCCTCGCCGCGGGATCCATCTCGGGGGTCGAAGAGGTCCTGCGGCCGGGGCGCGTGCGCTTCCTCCAGTTCGGTGGGCTGAGCGTGTTCCTGGGCATCTGCTTCGTCATCGCCGCGGCGCCCGGGCCGCGGCCGCGGCGCGACCGCGCGTGAGCGGCACGTGAAGCTGGACGTCCGAGCCCGCGCCCTGGGCGGGATTGGCGATGGCGTGTCCCCCTCGAAGCGCCCGGAGGCAGGCCCCGGGAGCCCGGTTGAGCGCGGCCGGATCGGGGCTAAGATACGCCCTCTACCCCAGGAGCCGTCATGACCTCGACCGTCGGCCTCGTCGACAAGGACGACCTGCTCACCATCCTCCAGCCGGACGGGGCCGTGGACGCCGAGCTCGACCCGGGCGTCGAGCCGGAGCTGGCCCTGCGCATGTACGAGGCGATGGTCCAGGTGCGGGTCACCGACGACCGCATGATGACCCTGCAGCGCCAGGGGCGCATCCACTTCTACCTGGCCTCGACCGGCCAGGAGGCCTGCTCGGTCGGCGCGGCCGCGGCGCTGGCCCAGGACGACTGGGTCGTCCCCGGCTACCGCCAGCTCGGCGCGTTCCTGTTCCGCGGCGTCACCGTGAAGGGGATCGTGGCCCAGTGCTTCGGCAACGCCTGGGACAACACGAAGGGCCGGCAGATGCCGGTGCACTACAGCTTCAAGGACCAGAACATGGTCTCGATCTCCAGCCCGATCGGGACCCAGGTGATGCAGGCGGCCGGCGTCGGCATGGCGATGAAGCGCAAGGGCCATCGCAAGTGCGTCATGACGTTCATCGGCGACGGCGGCACCTCGTCGAACGACTTCCACGCGGGCATGAACTTCGCCGCCGTCGACAAGGCCCCGGTCATCATCATCTGCGAGAACAACGGCTGGGCGATCTCGGTGCCGATCGCCAAGCAGACGGCGTCCGAGACGTTCGCCCAGAAGGCCGTCGCCTACGGCATGCCGGGCGTGCGCGTCGACGGCAACGACGTGCTCGCGACCTACAAGGCCACGCGCGACGCGCGCGAGCGCGCCCTGCGCGGCGACGGGCCGACCTTCCTCGAGTTCGTCACCTACCGCCTGGCCGGCCACTCGTCGTCGGACGACCCCAAGCGCTACCGGCCGGAGTCGGAGTGCGAGGCCTTCCGCCAGAAGGACCCGCTCGAGCGCTTCAAGGCCTACCTGGAGGCCCGCGGCCTGTGGGACGCGCAGAAGGACGAGGCGCTCGTCGCGCGCTGCCGCGAGGCGGTGAACCAGGCGATCCAGGAGAACGAGCGCGTGCCGCGGCCCGAGCTCATCTCGATGTTCAGCGACGTCTACGCGGAGATGCCGAAGGACCTGCAGGAGGCGCTCGACGAGGAGCGGCAGGCCCGCGGCGAGGGCCGCTTCCCGTAGCAGGCAGCGGCCGGCGGTCGGTCTTGGCGGACGTAGTGGCGCAGCCTGCTGCGCCGACCTTCAGAGAGGACGACGCGTGGAGTTCCTGCTTCCTGACATCGGCGAGGGCGTGGCCGAGGGCGAGGTCGTCAAGTGGCACGTGTCCCCCGGGGACGCGGTCACCGAGGAGCAGGACTTCGTCGAGGTCATGACCGACAAGGCCAGCGTCATGATCCCGTGCCCCGTCACGGGCGTCCTCGAGGCGCTCCTGGCCAAGGAGGGCGAGGTCGTGCCCGTGCACGCGCCGATCGCCCGCTTCTCCAAGGTCACCGGCGGCAAGCTGGCCACCGCCCACGGCAAGGCGCACGCGCCGGCCCAGAAGCAGGCCGCCGCCGGCGGCAGCAACGGCGCGGGCGCCGGCCACGAGGCCGCCACCGCCGTGGGCCTGCTCGAGGAGCCGCAGGGGCGCGTCCTGGCCACCCCCGCCACGCGGCGCCACGCGCGCGCGCTGGGCCTCGACATCCGCCGCATCCGCGGCTCGGGCCCGCACGGCCGCGTGACCCACGACGACGTCCAGCGCCGCCGGCGCATCCCGGCCCCGCGCGCGGCCGCGCCAGCGGCGGCCGCCGTCGCGACGCCCGCGCCGGCCGCCGAAGCCGGCCGC
Source organism: Planctomycetota bacterium (assembly GCA_019636275.1). Classification (GTDB taxonomy): domain Bacteria; phylum Planctomycetota; class J058; order J058; family J058; genus JAMLIC01. The sequence goes on from JAHBXY010000225.1 coordinate 4,396, forward strand.
CGCGCCAAGCCAGCGCCGCGGCCCGCCCCCGCCCCCGCGGCCCGCGCCGGCGCCCGCCGACGGCGCCCTCGAGGAGCGCGTCCCCCTGCGCGGCGTGCGGCGCAAGATCGCCGAGTTCCTGGCCCACTCGAAGCGCACGGCCGCCCACTACACCTACGTCGAGGAGGTGGACGTCACCGACCTCGTCGCGCTCCGCCAGCGCATGAAGCCGCTGGCCGAGGCGCGCGGCGCGCGCCTCACGTTCACGTCGTTCATCGTCAAGGCCACCTGCCTGGCGCTCCGGCTGCACCCCAAGCTCAACGCGGCCATGGACGACGCCAACGGCGAGATCGTCTACAAGCGCTACTACAACATCGGCATCGCCGCCGACACCGAGCAGGGCCTCATGGTCCCGGTGATCCACGGCGCCGACCGGCGGAGCCTCCTCGACGTCTCGTTCGAGCTGCAGCGCCTCTCGGAGGCCGCGCGCACCGGGTCGCTGGCCCTCGAGGACCTGCAGGGCGGCACGTTCACGATCACCAACGCCGGCGCGATCGGCGGGCTGCTCGCGACGCCCGTGCTCAACTACCCCGAGGTGGCGATCCTCGGCGTGCACAAGATCAAGAAGCGGCCGGAGTACGTGAACGGCCAGCTCCTGCCGCGCGACATCATGTACCTGTCGATCTCGCTCGACCACCGCGTCGTCGACGGGGCCGACGCCGCGCGGTTCATGAACGACCTCAAGAAGTACCTCGAGGACCCGTCGCTGTTCATCCTCGAGGGGTTCTAGCCGGTGCCGGCCACGATCGACACCGAGGCGCTGGGGACCGAGCGGCCGGAGCTGGGCCTCGTGCAGATCCTCGACCCGGAGGGCGGCGTCCTGCCGGGCGCCGCGCTGCCGGACGTCGAGGACGAGCGCCTGCGCGACCTCTACCGCCACATGTGCCTCCTGCGCGCGATCGACCTGCGCCTCGAGGGCCTGCAGCGCATGGGGCGCATCGGCTTCTTCGGCTCGGCACGGGGACAGGAGGCGTCGGTGATCGGCACCGGCGCCGCGCTCGAGCCGGACGACTGGGTCTTCCCGGCCCTGCGCGAGAGCGGCGTCATGCTCCTGCGCGGCTACTCGCTGTCGCGCTACTTCGCGCACATGTTCGGCAACCAGCTCGACCCGCTGCGCGGCCGCATGCAGCCCATGCACTTCGCCGCGCGCGAGGTGAACCAGGTCTCCTGGGGCTCGTGCATGGCGACGCAGCTTCCCCAGGCGGTCGGCGCGGCCTACGGCATGAAGCTCAAGCGCCGCGGCCAGGTAGCGATCGGCTACATCGGCGACGGCGGGACGTCGGAGCACGACTTCCACGCCGCGCTGACCTTCGCCGGGGTGTGGAAGGTCCCGGCCGTGTTCGTCGTGCAGAACAACCAGTGGGCGATCTCGGTCCCGGTGACGAAGCAGACCGCCTCGGCCACGATCGCCGTCAAGGCCGTGGCCTACGGCATGCCCGGCGTGCGCGTCGACGGCAACGACCTGCTCGCCGTCTACCGCGAGGCGAAGGCCGCCGTCGACCGGGCCCGGCGCGGCGAGGGGCCGACGCTGCTCGAGCTGGTCACGTTCCGCATGGGCGGCCACTCGTCGGCCGACGACCCGACGCGCTACCGCGACGCGCGGCTCGTCGAGGAGTGGGCCGCCAGGTGCCCGCTCAAGCGGCTGCGCGCCTTCATGGAGGCCACCGGCCGCTGGAGCGAGGCGGACGAGGAGGCCATGGCCCGGGACCAGCGCGCCGCCCTCAACGCGGCCGTGGCCGAGGCCGAGAAGGTCCCGCCGCCGCCGCCGACGGACATCATCGAGGACGTCTTCTCCGCCCCGACGCCGACGCTCCTCGAGCAGCGCAGCGCCCTCGAGGAGGAGCTGACCGAGCGCGAGGCCAAGCGGCGCGCGACGTGACCGCGCCGCGCCTGGTCGCCGTCGACCTGGGGCGCGTCGTCTACGAGGAGGCGCTGGCCCTCCAGCGCGCCCTCGTCGAGCGGCGCCGCGCGGGCGAGGGCGAGGACCTGCTGCTCCTCGTCGAGCACGACGAGGTCGTCACCACCGGCCGGCGCGCCCAGGCCGCCGAGCGCGATCAGGGCGAGCTCGCCCCGGTGACGGCGGCCGGCCTGCGCGTGGTCGAGGTCGAGCGCGGCGGCGCGGCCACCTACCACGGCCCGGGGCAGCTCGTCGGCTACCCGATCGTCCGGCTGGGCGAGGGCGAGCGCGACCTGCACCGCGTCCTGCGCGCCCTCGAGGACTCGGTGGCCGCGGCGATCACGTCGACCACCGGCCTCCCGGCCGGCCCGCGCGCGGGGCTGACCGGCGTGTGGTCGGGCGAGAAGAAGGTCTGCTCGATCGGGATCGCCTGCCGCGGCTGGGTCACCTACCACGGCTTCGCGCTCAACCTCACGGCCGACCTGGCGCGGTTCCGCCTGTTCCGCCCGTGCGACCTCGAGGCGAACGTCATGGCCTCGCTCGAGGCCCTCGGCGCCGACCCCGACCGGGCGGCGCTGGCCGACGCGATCCACCAGGGGCTCGCCGCGCGCCTGGGCCGGGACCCCGCCAAAGGCGAGCGCGCCGACGCTGGTGCGTGATCAGTCCAGGATCTCGTAGGCGACCACGGCCTCGGCCGCGGCGCGGCGCCAGCCCTTCGCCGCCAGGGCCTCGTCGACCGAGGCGAACCTGGGAAGGACGCTGGTCAGGCCGAGCAGCGCGATGACGTCGAGCTGCCTGGGTTCGCTCGCCACGAGGACCAGGTCGCCCTCGAGCTCGTCACGGAGGGCGATCAGGGCGGCGAGGACGAGCGAGAAGAGCTTGTCGTCCTCCTGCAGGACGACCACCACGCGCCGCTCCGGCCGCGCGGCCTCGCGGAGGCGGGCCACGAGCTGCTCGGGCCGCCGCATGTCTCGCGCCACCTGCGCTGGGTCGAGCATGTCGAGCGACCGCCACGCCAACCTGATGACCTTCGCGGTGAGGCCCACGACCTGCTCCTGTCAGAGGCGCTGGACGAGCTGGATGAGCGGCAGCGCCAGCGCCAGGGCGATCGTCAGCACGAGCGCGCCCAGCCCCACGATCCCGCCGATCGCGAGCGCGCGTCGTCCGGTGAACCGACCCGCCAGGTGGAGCCCGACCGCCAGCAGGGCGACCGTCGTGGGCCCGAGCAGGCCGCCGCCGAGCACCCACTCGGTCGCGACCGGGAGGTCCAGGCCGGTCTCCTTGAACATCTTTTCGAACGCCGGGAGCACGAAGGTCTGGAGGCCGAAGACCATGACGACCAGGGACGCGCCCACCACGAGCGCAGCGCGCGAAGCCGGCGCCGCGGAGGCCGTCGCCTCCGGCGCGAGCGCCTCGGCGGCCCCGCACGACCCGCAGGCCGCGCCCTCCGCCCAGCACGCCGCGTGGTGCCGCGCGAGGCACTCGCGGCACACGCGGACGTCCTCGGCCGGCGCGCACGCCTCGTGGCAGAACGGACAGCGCGTCGCGCCGCCCTTCGGCTCCACCCGCGGCCGCTCCCGCTCGCCGCCCTTCCGCTCGTCGCCCCCACGCTCGTTGCCCATGGGCCCCCGCAGGAGTCTACCCTCCCGCTTCCGCCGCCGCCGCGGCGCGGCTACGGTGCAGGCGCCCCATGCTCTCCGTCGTCGTGCCTTGCTACGACAACCGCGCCCTGGCGCTCGCCAGCATGGCCACGCTCGACGCGTTCCTCGCCCGGCGCGCGCCCGACGCGGAGGTGATCCTCGTCGACGACGGCAGCCGCTCGGCGGAGCGGCTGCGTCGCGACGAGCTGCCGGCGCGCGTGACGCTCGTCCAGCTCCCGGAGAACCGCGGCAAGGGCCACGCCGTGCGCGCCGGGATGGCGCGCGCGCGGGGCGACTGCCGGCTGTTCACGGACGTGGACCTGCCCTACGAGCTCGAGGCGATCCCGCACGCGCGCGACCTCGTCGCCGGCGGCTTCCACGCCGTCTTCGGCGACCGCACCCTGCGCGCCTCCGCGGCGGAGGTGCCGCTGCCGCTCGTGCGTCGGGCCGCCAGCCGCGCCTTCACCAAGCTGGTCTCGGTCCTCGTCGTCAGCGGCGTGCCGGACACGCAGTGCGGGTTCAAGGTCTTCAGCGGCGCCCTGGCCGACGCCCTGTTCCCCCTGCTCACGATCGACCGCTTCGCCTTCGACGTGGAGCTCTACTACGTGCTCCTCAAGCACGACGTGCTGATCCGCCGCATCCCCGTGCGCCTGCGAAACGCCGGCCCGTCGTCGGTCCTGCCGGCGACCGACGGGGCCGAGATGGCCCGCGCGCTCCTGCGCCTGCCCTGGAACCACCGGCGCGGCCGCTACCGCTCGGCGGCGCTCGAGGCGCTCGGCCCCGGGCCTTACTGGCCGGAGGGCTGAGCGCCGGGCACGACGACGACGCGGGCCCCGAGCCCCTCGAGGACCCGCGCCCCTTCCGCCGCCCGCTCCGGGCTCAGCCCGGGCAGGGTCACCGGCGCCCGGCCCACGAGGCCCTCGGCCACGCGCGGCTGGTAGCCCGTGATCGAGGCCACGGCCGCCACGACCTCGTCGCGGCGCGGGCCGACCTCGACCAGGCGCAGGGCCGCCCCGCGCGGCGGGGGCGGCTCACCCGGGCAGCCGCCCAGGGCCAGGGCGACCAGGAGGACGACGGCGCGCCAGGTCACGGCCGCTCCTTCCGCTCGGTGAGCGCGTCCGCCAGCGCCCCCGTCAACGCGTCGGCGACGGCCTCGGCGATCGCCGCGTTGCCGGCGGGCGAGGGGTGGATCCCGTCGGCGAGCATGGTCCGCCGGTCGAACGGCGGCAGGTCGACCAGGCGCACGCCCTCGGCCCCGGCGACGGCCTCGCGCAGGGCGCGCGCGTAGAGCTCGTGGACGGCGGGCACGAGGTCGGTGTGGCCGATCAGCACCGACTTGTCCGTCTCGACCACGTGCGGGGCGACCGGCGCGACGACCCACACCACCGGCAGGCCGGCCTCGCGCGCGCGCGCGGTGATGCGCCGCACGTTCTCCGTGAAGCGCTCGGGCGGCACCCGCGCCTGGGCGGCCAGGCGCGCCGGGTCGCGCGGGAGGAGGCCGGTCGGCGCGGGCGGGTGGAGCAGCTTGTGCAGGAGCTGGTAGGTGCGCAGCCGTCCGACCGTCGCGCCGGCGAGCTGCCCGAGCGCGCCCGTCGGCACGAAGGCGTGGTCGGGGAGCGCGCTGACCCAGTGGTCGTTCCAGCCGAAGTAGGCCACGATGGCGTCGGGCTGCCAGGCCAGGGCCTCCTCCAGGAACAGCGCGCCCTGGAAGGTCGAGTAGCCCCCGCACGCGGCCACGAGCGGCTCGGCCGTCACCCCCCGGCCGGCGAGCGCCGCCACGGTGAGCGCCGGGTAGCCGTCGGGCAGCGAGTTCGTGCACGAGTCGCCGAGGAACAGCACGCGCGCGCGGCCCGGCGCGCGCTCACGCGGGAGGCGCGCCCCCTGGAGGCCGTCCTCGTTGACGAGGCCCACGCCGGGCACCGGCGCCCACATGCGCGCCGGGTGCGGCTCGAAGTGCAGCAGCTCGACGTTCTGGTTCTGCCAGCCGATGTAGTCGTCGACGAAGGCCTGCTTCATGGACCGCGGCGTGCGCGCGTACTGCACGCCCCCGAGCGTCAGGACGAGCTCGAGCGCGCCGAAGGCCAGCCCGAGGGCCAGGGCGGCGAAGACGAGGCGCTTGCGCCGCGAGAGCGGGCGTCTGGTCATCGGTCCTCCCCGGGTCGGTCCTCGGCGCGCTCGCGCACGACGAGCACGGGCCCGAAGCGGGCGAGCACCGCCGCCCCGGGCGGGGCGGCGGCCTCGTAGATCGACGCCGTGCGCAGCGGGCCCCTGGGCACGGGGAGCACGAACGGCTGCCCCCAGAAGGGCACCTCGGTGCGCAGGAGGTCGAAGCGCGCCCGCTGCTCGGGCGGCGCCGCGCGCCAGGCGACGTCGAGCGTCATGGGGTAGGCGAACGTCGGGTAGCGCTCGAGGCCCAGCCCCTCGGCGACGAGCCAGTCGAGCGCCGCCCGCTGGCAGGCGTAGGAGGCGCCGTAGCGCGCCCCCGGCGCGCCGCCCGCGCGCGCCAGGCCGTCGAGCGCCACGA
>JAHBXY010000226.1 GCA_019636275.1 Planctomycetota bacterium
GGCGAGCGTGCCCTCGAGGGCGGCCAGCTCCCCCGGGTCGAGCGCGGCCCGCCGCTCGCGGCCGGGGTCGGCCGACTGCTTGCCGGTCCGGTGCAGGAGCAGCGGCAGGTGCCGCGCGCGCAGCGACGCGAGGTCGAGGACGAAGCCCTGGGTCCAGGCGACCCCCGGCGCCTCGACCCGCCGCGCGGCCACGACGGCCAGCGGCCAGCCGTCCGGGTCCTCGCCGTGGCGCAGCCAGCGGAGGGGGAACACCCGCACCTCGACGGGCTGGCTGGTGCGCTGCTGCTGCGCGCGCGCCGGGCTGCCCGACTGCTTGCCGACGCGGCTCTGGTAGGCGTCCCACTCGCTCTTGAGCATGGCCTGTCCGGGGAGGTCCTCGAGCTCGCCGAGCTGCTGCAGCTTCACCTCGGGCGCGGCGTTGGTCTCACACACGAAGGCGTCCATGAGCTCGCGCTCGGGCAGGCCCTCGCCGCCGGCGGCCGCGAGCGCGGGCGCGAGCGGCGCGAGCGCCGCGAGCACCCGCCGCGCGTCGGCGGCCGCCTCGGGCTCCTCGCCCGCCGTCGCCGGGCCGGAGATGGCGCCGCCGCGCAGCTCGAAGTAGGCGGCCACGAGCGGGTCCGGCGGCCGCTCGGCCAGCGGCGAGGGGACGAGGGCCAGCGTCGTCGCGACCAGGTCCGGCGGGAGGTAGAGCGCGCGCCAGTGGTACCAGGGCCGCTCCGCCTCGCGGCGCAGGAGCGCCTCGAGGTCGGCCGCCAGCGCGTCGCGGGCGGCCTCGAGCGCCGCGGCGCGCGCGCGGCGGTCGTCGTCGTCGAGCCGGCGCGCCTCGGAGGCGATCCCGGCCCGGCCGAGCGCGTAGAGGACCGCCACGGCCACGGCCAGGCCGCCGCCGAGGAGGGCCAGGGCGATCAGGCGTCGCATCGCACGCCCTCGCCCAGCTTCCAGCCGGCGCCGTGCACCGTGAGGACGAGCGCCGGGCGGCGCGGGTCGCGCTCGACCTTGTGGCGCAGCTTGACGATCGTGTTCTCCACCGTGCGCGTCTCGATCGCCGCGCCCGCCGGGTAGCCCCACACGGCGGTGAGGAACTCGGCGCGGCTGACGATCCGGCCGCGGTGCAGGGCCAGGTAGCGGAGGATCTCCACCTCGCGCGGCGTGAGCGCCTCGACCGCCTCGGACCCGCGCCGGGCCTCGAGCCGGCCGAGGTCGACCGTCACGTCGCCCGCCTCGAGCCGCGCCGGCCCGCTCGCCGCCGCCCCCCACTCGCCGCGGCGGAGCTGCGCCGCCACGCGCGCCAGCAGCTCGCGCACGGAGAAGGGCTTGGCCACGTAGTCGTCGGCGCCGACCTGCAGGCCGCGCACGCGGTCGTCCTCGCCGCCGCGCGCCGTGAGGACGATGATCGGCGTGCGGTTGCCGTCGCGGCGGAGCGCCCGGCACACCTCGAGCCCGTCGAGCCCGGGGAGCATCAGGTCGAGCACGATGAGGTCATAGCCGCCCTGCCGCGCCCGCCGCAGGCCCTCGGCTCCGTCGATCGTGTCGTCGACGTCGTGCCCCTGGCTGCGCAGGGCGTCGCGCACGGCGGTGCGGATCGTGGGCTCGTCCTCGACCAGCAGGATGCGCTTCACCGCGGGCTCCCGGGTCGAGCTTAGACGGGGCCACCCCGGGGCGCGAAGCATCCGGCTCGCAAAACGCATGACGACGCGCCGTCCGGGCGCACGTCCGGTTCACGCTCTAGGGGCGCCGCGACGGCTTCCCGGATCCGGGTGACACGCTCACGGACCCGCCACGACTTGCGTCGGGCACGCGCCTCGCACTCGAGGCCCACGTCGAGCGACGCGCGGCGGCCACGAACCCCGAGCAAGGAGACGTCATCCGGGTCGCGGCGCGAGAGCTCAAACGAGACTCCCTTCCTCCTTCCTTCCGCGCGCGACCCCGGCCTCCCAGGCCGGGGTCGCTGCGCTTCCGGTCAGGAGACCAGGTCGTTCCAGCGCCGGGCGGTCCGCTCGAGCAGGGCGATCACGGCGCCGGGGTCGAGCGGCTTGATCAGGTGCTCGTCGAACCCGGCCTCGATCGCGCGGCGGCGGTCCTCGGCCGTCCCGTAGCCGGTGAGCGCGACCAGGAACGTGCCGCGGAGCCGGTCGTCGGCCCTGGCGGCCCGCGCCAGCTCGTAGCCGTCCATGACCGGCAGGCCGATGTCGACGATCGCCACGTGCGGCCGGAAGCCCTTCAGCGCCTCGAGCCCCGCCCGCCCGTCGGCCGCCGTCTCGACCTGGTAGCCGGCCTGCCGCAGGACCATCGTGAGCATCTCGCGCGTGTCCGAGAAGTCCTCGACGAGGACGACGCGCAGCCGCGGCGGGTCGGCGCCGACGGCCGGGGCCTCGCCCTGGGCCGCGTCGAGCGCCAGCGGCAGGACGACCGTGAACTCGGCGCCGGCGCCCGCCCCGTCGCTCTGCACGCGCACGTGGCCGCCGTGCAGCCGCACGAGCGTCCGCACGAGCGAGAGGCCCACGCCGAGCCCGCCGCGCCGCCGGTCGAGCGTCGTGTCGCCCTGGTAGAAGAGCTGGAACACCCGCTCCTGCTCGTCGGGCGGGATCCCCACCCCCGTGTCGGCCACGCGCAGGAGGACCTCGTCGCCCGCGCGCTCGAGCGTCACCTCGGCCCGCCCGCCCTCGGGCGTGTAGCGGGCCGCGTTCGACAGCAGGTTGGAGACGATCTGCTGCAGCCGCACCGCGTCGCCCTCGACGTGCACGGGCGCGTCCGGCAGGCGCTGCGCGAGCGTCACCCCGGCCGCCTCGAAGGCGCCGCGGGCGAGGTCCGTCGCCTCGGCCACGGTCCGCCGCAGGTCGACGCGCTCGCGCCGCAGCTCGAGCTTGTCCTGCGTGAGGCGCGCGACGTCGAGGAGGTCGTCGAGCATGCGCGCCATGTGGCGGGCCTGGCGCTGGATCGTCTCCGGCGCGCGCTGGCTGGCCGGCCCCTGCAGCTCGGGGTGCAGGAGCGCGTAGGTCGCGGTGACGATCGCCGCCAACGGGTTCCGCAGCTCGTGCGAGAGCATGGCCAGGAAGCGGTCGCGCCGCTGCACCGCGAGGCGCGCCTCGTCGGCGGCCCGCTTGCGCTCGGTGATGTCGGTCGAGATGCCCGCGACCGCGACCACCTGCCCGGCGGCGTCGCGCAGGGGGAACTTGACCGACAGGTAGGTGCGCGGCCCGTCGGCGCCCCCGGGCACGACCTCCTCGAACTCCTGCACGCGGCCGGTCGTGGCCACGGCGCGGTCGTTGTCGCGCACGGCCGCCCCGGCCGCCGGCGGCAGGACGTCCAGGTCGGTCCGCCCCAGGAGCGCGTCGTGCGGCGCCCCGACGAACTGCTGCGAGCGAGGGCTGGCGATCAGGTAGCGGCCGGAGAGGTCCTTGACGTAGAGGAACGCCGGCGAGTTGTCGAGGAGCCCCTCGAGGTGCTGCTGCAGGCGCCAGCGCTCGCTCGCCGCGCGCACCTGGTCCTCGACGTCGAGGATCGTGCCCACCCACTCGCGCGGGGCGCCGCCGGGGCCGGGCACCGGCACGGCCCGGAGCTCCATGTGCCGGTGCGCCCCCTCGCGCGCGCACCACAGCCGCCCGCGCGCCTCGCACGGCTCGCCCCGGCTGATGGCCGCGCGCCAGGCCCGGCGCACCGCCTCGCGCTCCTCGGGGTGCACGGCCTCGAGCCAGCCCTCGTCGCGGGATGCCGGCCAGCGCTGGCCGGTGTAGGCCTCCCACTCGGCCTGCGGCTCGACGAAGCGCCCCTGCGCGTCGGCCCCCCACACGACGGTCGCCTGCGCGCGCACGAGCGTGCGGTAGCGCTCCTCGCTCTGCGCCAGCTCGAGCTCGGCGCGCGCGCGCCCGGAGACGTCGATCAGGGTGAGGACCACGCCCTCGACCCGCTCGCGCGCGCGGTAGGGCAGGATCCGCGCCAGGTAGGTCCGCCCGCCCTGGTCGCGCACCTCGCGCTCGCGCCGCTCGCCGCGCTCGAGCACCCGCCGGGTGTCGTCGAGCAGCTCGGGGTAGTCGAGGTCGTGGGCGAACGTGTCGATGCGCCGGCCGACGTCCTGGGGCAGGAGCCGGAACGTCTCGGCGATCTCCGGCGTGAACTTCCGCAGGCGCAGCTCCTCGTCGAGGAACAGGGTGTGGACCTCCGTGCTCGCGAGCAGGTTGTCCATGTCCGCCGTGAGCTCGGTGAGCTCGCCGATCTTCTGCTGGTGCTCGGCGTTGACCGTGTAGAGCTCCTCGTTGACCGAGTGCAGCTCCTCGTTGGTGCTCTGCAGCTCCTCGTTGCTGGCCACCAGCTCCTCGTTGGTGGCCTGCAGCTCCTCGTTGCTGGTCTCCAGCTCCTCGATCGTCGCCTGCAGGTTCTCCTTGCTCTGGCGCAGCTCGTGCTCGAGCGCGTCGAGCCGCTCGGCGGTGAGCCGGCTGACGGCCTCCGGGGCGGCGTCGAGGGCGGGCGCGGCGCTCGCCGGGCGGTCGCGCAGGAGGAGCGCGCAGCCCTCGAGCTGCTCGCCGCGGAGGACCGGCAGGACCGTGACGTCGATCGTCCGCTCGCCCCCGTCGAGCCGCACCGCCACGGCCGGGAGCTCCGAGCGCTCGCGCCGCTCGTTGGCGCGGCGCAGGCCGTGCGCGACCGCGAACTTGAGGTCGCGGTGGACCAGCTCGACGACGCTCGTCGGCTGCGGCCCGTCGCGCATGGCGAGGAAGGCGCTGGCCCCGTTGAGCGTGTGCAGGAGCTCGCCGCGCGCGTTCACGACCAGCGTGGGCGGCGCGCACTCGCGCAGGAGCGTCGCCTGGGCCTCGGCCAGGACGTGCTCGTGGACGGCCGGGGCGCGCGCCCGCGCGCGGCCGAGGAGCTCCGGCGGGGCCAGCCGGAAGTCGGTCGTGAGGCGCACGTCGCGCCGCTTGCGGTAGACCTTCCAGCGCTCGTCGAGCGCCGTGAACTCGTCGTGGAGCTCGCCCGTGCTCTCGCTCGGCCCGAGCATGAGCAGCCCCGTGGGCTTGAGCCCGAAGTGGAACAGCGAGAGCACCCGCCGCTGCGCCTGCGGCTGCAGGTAGATGAGCAGGTTACGGCAGGTGATCAGGTCCAGGCGCGTGAAGGGCGAGTCGCGCAGGAGGTTGTGCGGCGCGAACACGATCTTCGAGCGCAGGTCCGGGTGCGCCACGTAGCCGTCGCCCTGGGGCTCGAAGTAGCGGGCCACGAGGTCGGGCGGCAGCGGGCGCAGGGCGTCCGCGCCGAAGCGGCCCGCCGCCGCGACCTCGAGCGAGGCGCGGTGCACGTCGGTGGCGAAGACCTTGACCGGGCAGGCGCGTCCGGCGCGCCGCATGGCCTCGAGCACGAGGATGGCCACCGTGTAGGCCTCCTCGCCCGTGGCGCAGCCGGCGACCCAGGCGCGCAGCTCGTCGCCGTCCTCGAGGCGCTCCACGGCCGAGGGCAGCGCCTCGGCCAGGCCGGCGAACGCGTCCGGGTCGCGGAGGAAGCGCGTCACGCCGATGAGGAGGTCGCGGTAGAGCGCGTCGAGCTCGTGCGGGTCGTCGTGCAGGCGCCGCGCGTACTGCGGCAGGTCGCCGACCGACGTGATCGACAGCCGGCGCTGGATGCGGCGGGAGACGGTCGTCGGCTTGTACTGGCCGAAGTCGATCCCGTAGCCCTGGCGAAGCAGCTCGAAGACCTGCTGGAGCGCGTCGCCGTCGCCGCCGTCCCCGTCGCCGTCGCTCGCGGCCGCCGGCGCAGCGGCGCCCTCGCCCGGCCGCGAGCAGCGCACGTGGCGGAGGAGCGCCGCCGGCATCTCCTCGGGCGGCAGGACAAGGTCGACCGCGCCCGTGTCGATCGCGCTGCGCGGCATGCCGTCGAACTTGGCCGTGCGCTCGTCCTGCGCCATGACCAGGCCGCCGGCGTCGTGCACGGCCCGCACGCCGCGCGCCCCGTCGCTGCCGGTGCCCGACAGCACGATGGCGGCCGCGCGCTCGCCCACGTCCTGGGCGAGCGAGCGGAGGAAGCGGTCGATCGGGAGCGACAGGCCCTGGTCGGGGTCGCGCTCGGTCAGGTGGAGCTGACCCCCGGCGATGATCATCTCCGCGTTGGGCGGCAGCAGGTAGATCACCTCGGGCTCGACCTGCATGCCGTCGGTGACGCGGCGGATCGTCAGGGAGGTGTGCCGCGCGAGGAGCTCCTCCATCATGCTCTTGAAGTCGGGCGACAGGTGCTGCACGACCACGTAGGCCATGCCGCCGTCGGCGGGCACGCGCTCGAAGAACCGCTGCAGCGCCTCGAGGCCCCCCGCCGAGGCGCCGATCCCGACGACGGTCAGGCGCGCGGCCGGCGCACCGTCGTCCGCGGCCGCCGGGTCTCCGGCCGCATGAGGCATCTGAGGCATCTGAGGCATCGACGAGCTGCCGGCTCCGGGCCCGGTCACGACGAGAGCACTCCTGGCGCTGGACTTCGATCGTACGCGCGTCGAACCACGCGAGAATCCACGCGCCCGCCTGGGCACTCGCAACTTCCGGGCCGGTCGGAGCTCTCCATCCCACGTGGCCCGCCGCGGACGTGCGCGGGAGTTCCCGCGGAATCGCCCGCAGGGTCCCCCCACGCGCCCGCCAGGTCTTACTTGACTGCACGGTCCAGAACGCATAGCCTACGCCCGTGTGGGACGGCCGTGCGGGTTCGACCAGGACGAGGCGCTGGAGCGGGCCCTGGGCGTGTTCTGGCGCCTGGGGTACGAGGGCGCGAGCCTCGACGACCTGTGCCAGGCCATGGGGATCGGCCGGCAGAGCCTCTACAACGCGTACGGCGACAAGCGGACCCTGTTCCTGCGGTGCCTGCGCCGCTACACGGAGCGCAACGAGGTCGCCCTGCGCGAGCACCTCGGCCAGGTCCGGCCGGTGCAGCGCGCGTTCGCGGCGCTGTTCGAGCAGGCCCTGGGGCAGCCCGACGAGCGCAAGCGCATGGGCTGCTTCTCGATCAACACCGGGATGGAGCTGGCGCCACGCGACGTGGAGGTCGGCGACCTGATCGCGCGCGGCCAGCGCATGCTCGAGGACGTGTTCACCGAGGCGCTCGAGGCCGGCGCGGGCCGCGCGGAGCTGGCGCCGGGCAGCGACTGCCGGGCGCTCGGGCGCTTCCTCGTCGGGACGCTCCTCGGCGTCACGGTGCTCCTGAAGAGCGACCCGCGCTCGCCGGCGCCGCGCGCGATGGTCGACGTCGCGCTGCAAGCCCTGGCGCGCTGAGCGCCCGACGACGAGTTCTGGACCGCGGAATCAACAACGGCGCCGCGGCGTTGCGTGCACTTCAGGAGGACATGACGATGAAGCTCTACTACTCGCCCGGGGCCTGCTCGCTGTCGCCCCACATCGTGGCCCGCGAGGCCGGTCTGAAGCTGGACCTGGAGAAGGTCGACCTCGGGACGGGGAGGACGGAGAGCGGCAAGGCGCTCGCCGACATCACCCCCAAGGGCTACGTGCCCACGCTCGAGCTCGACGACGGCAGCCACCTCACCGAGGGCGCGGTGATCGTCCAGTACCTGGCCGACCAGGCGCCCTCGAGCGGTCTCCTGCCCCAGGGCGGCCTGGCGCGCTACCGGGTGCAGGAGTGGCTGAACTACATCGCCACCGAGGTCCACAAGGGGTTCTCGCCGCTGTTCGCCTCGGACAGCGCGGAGGTGAAGAAGTTCGCGACGGACGCGCTGCAGCCGAAGTTCGCGTTCCTGGAGGAGGCGCTGCGGGGCAAGCAGCACCTGCTCGGCGACGCGTTCACCGTGGCGGACGCCTACCTGTTCACGACGCTGAGCTGGGCCGGCTACCTGAAGATCCCGCTTCCCACGAGTCTGGGTGACTACCTGGGCCGCGTCGGCGCGCGCCCGGCCGTGCAGGCCGCGCTGAAGGCCGAGGGCCTGAAGGCGTGAGCGAGGCCGCGCGCCGGCTGGGCGTCGACCTGCCGCTCGTCCAGGGGCCGTTCGGGGGGGGCCTGTCCACGACGCGCCTCGCCGCCACGGTCTCGGAGCTGGGCGGGCTGGGCTCGTTCGGCGCGCACCACCTCCCCCCGGAGGCGATCGGCCGGGTGGTCGGCGAGCTGCGCTCGCTGACCGCCCGGCCCTTCGCCGTGAACCTGTGGGTCTCGAACCATGACGACGGCGGCCTGGCCCCGTCGAGCGCCGACCTCGACCGCGTGTGGCGGGTCCTCGAGCCCTACTTCCGCGAGCTCGGCCTCCCGCGCCCCGCGCCGCCCGGGCGCTGGGCGGAGCGCTTCGACGAGCAGGTCGAGGCCCTGCTCGAGGCCCGCCCGCCCGTGTTCTCGTTCATCTTCGGCGTCCCGCCGGCCGCCGTGCTGGCCGAGTGCCGGCGGCGCGGGATCGTGACCTCGGGGGCGGCGACGACGATCGCCGAGGCGCGCGCGCTCGACGAGGCCGGCGTCGACGTGATCGTGGCCACCGGCTTCGAGGCCGGCGGCCACCGGCCCTCGTTCCTGGCTCGCGCCGAGGACTCCCTCATGGGCACGCTCGCGCTCGTGCCCCTCGTGGCCGATCGGGTGCAGGCGCCCGTGATCGCCGCCGGCGGGGTCGGCGACGCGCGCGGCGTGCGCGCCGTGCTCGCGCTGGGCGCGGAGGCCGCCCAGCTCGGCACGGCCTTCCTCGCGACCGAGGAGTCCGGCACGACCGACGAGCACCGCGCGCTCCTCTTCTCCGACCGCGCCGAGCGCACGGCGCTGACGCGCGCCTTCTCCGGGCGGCTGGCCCGCGGCCTGCGCAACCGGTTCGTCGAGGAGGTCGGCCCGCGCGCGGGCGAGCTGGCGCCCTACCCGGTCACGAGCTGGTTCGTGTCGCAGCTCCGGCCCGCTGCCGTGGCCGCCCGCCGCACGGACCTGGTGTCCTTGTGGGGCGGGCAGATCGCGCCGAACCTGAAGCACCGGACGGCGAAGGCGCTCATGGAGTCGCTGGCGGCCGGCCTCTGACTCGATCGACGACCCGATCGATGGCCGGCTACTTCATCCCCAGGCGCTCGAGCTTGCGGTAGAGGCTGCGCAGGCTCACGCCGAGCTGGCGGGCGGCGGCGGTCTTGTTGCCGTTGCAGGTCTCGAGCACGCGGATGATGTGGGCGCGCTCGACCTCCTCGAGGCTCCCGCCGTCCGCGCCGGCCGTCGGCGTCGGCAGGGGCGTCGCCGCCGCGACCACCGCCCGCGGGGGGGGCTCATCGGCCTCGGGCAGGGCGCCGCGGCAGTCGGCGAGCCGGATCGTGCCGGTGGGCGCCAGCACGGCGGCCCGCTCGAGGACGTTGCGCAGCTCGCGCACGTTGCCCGGCCAGCGGTAGCGCTGGAAGGCCTCGAGCACGGCCGGCTCGCAGGTGATCGGGCGCCCGTGGTGGGCGCGGGCGCGGTCGAGGAGCTCGTCGACGAGGAGCGGGATGTCCTCGGGGTGCTCGCGCAGGGCCGGCGTGCGGATCGAGAGCACGTTGAGCCGGTAGTAGAGGTCCTCGCGGAAGCGGCTCTGGGCCACCTGCTCCTTGAGCTGTCGATTGGTGGCGGCGACGACGCGCACGTCGGCCGTGCGCGTGCGCGACTCGCCGAGGCGCCGGAACTCGCCGTTCTCGAGCACGCGCAGGAACTTCTTCTGGATCTCGAGCGACATCTCGGCGACCTCGTCGATGAACAAGGTCCCGCCGTGGGCCACCTCGAACAGCCCGCGCTGCTCGTTCGAGGCCCCGGTGAACGCGCCCGCGACGTGGCCGAAGAGCTCGTTCTCGAGCAGCGACTCCGAGAGCGCGCCGCAGTTGATCGCCACGAGCGGCCGGTCGCGGCGCGGCGAGGCCTCGTGGATGGCGCGCGCGACGAGGTCCTTGCCGGTCCCCGTCTCGCCCTCGACGAGCACCGGCGCGGGCGACGGCGCCACGCGCAGGATCAGCTCGCGCACGGCCTCGACCACAGGCGAGCGGCCGACGAAGGCCGGCGCGCGGTTCTGACGGGCCAGGCCCGCCTTGAGGTCGCGGTTCTCCCGGGCGAGCCGCCGCTTCTCGCCCGCGCCCTGCACGTAGAGCTCGAGCTCCTTCAGCTTCACGGGCTTCTCGAAGTAGTGGTAGGCGCCGAGCTTCATGGCCTCGATCGCCGTGGGGATCGACCCCTGCCCGGTGAGCACGATGCACTCGACCGTGGGCGAGCGCGCGCGCAGCTTGCCGAGCAGCTCGATCCCCGTCATGCCGGGGAGCGAGATGTCGCACAGGACGACGTCCGGCTCCGGGTCGACGTCGAGCGCCTCCTCGGCCGAGCCGACGGCGGTCACGTCGTAGCCGCGCCGGCGGAGCTGCCGCTCGAGGAGCTCGCGCAGGGCGGCCTCGTCCTCGACCACGAGCACGCGCAGGGCGTCGGCGCTCACACGGGCCCCCCGGCCGGGGCCAGGGCGCCGGCCGTGCGCCACAGCTCGAGGGCGCCCCCCGGGCCGCGCGCGC
>JAHBXY010000227.1 GCA_019636275.1 Planctomycetota bacterium
CGCCGCCAGCGCGAACCCCGCCGCGCCGCCGACGAGCAGGAGGAGGACGAGGGCGCCGGTGAGCGCGGCCGTGAGCTCCGCGTGCCGCGCCGCCCACTTGAGCGCCCGACCGACGACCCCGACCGGCAGGGCCTCGACGGGGCGGCCGTCGAGGAAGCGCGTGACCTCGGCCGCGAGGTCGGCCGCGCCGGCGTACCGCTGCGCCGGGTCCCTGGCCAGCGCCTTGAGCGCCACGGCCGCGAGCTCGCGCGGCACGGCGCGGCCGGCGGGCGCGACCGCCCGCGGGTCGGGCGGCGCGTCCATGAGCACCTGCTTCAACAGGTGGATCTGCGTCGTCCCGACGAACGGGGGGCGCAGGGTCAGGAGCTCGAACAGGATCGCGCCCAGGGCGTAGACGTCGCTGCGCTCGTCGACGGCGTCGCGCCGGCCCTCCGCCTGCTCGGGCGGCATGTAGTCGGGCGTGCCCAGGAGCTCCCCGTCCTGCGTCTGCGCGTGGTCGGCGCCGGGCGCCGGCAAGCGCCCGACGCCGCCGGCGGCGTCGGGCTGCCCGCGCACGCGCGCCAGGCCCCAGTCCAGGACGAGGACCTCGCCGAAGTCGCCGACCATGACGTTGGCCGGCTTGAGGTCGCGGTGGAGGACCCCGCGCGCGTGGGCGTAGGCCACGGCCTCGCACACCTTGAGGAACTGGCGCAGGAGGACGGGGAGCCGGCCGCCGTCGTGGGTCGGGTCGGCGCGCGTCGCCTCGAGCACCGCGGCGAGCGAGCGGCCGCGCACGAGCTTCATGACGAAGTAGGGCTCGCCCGAGCGCTCCTGGCCGACCTCGTAGACGGGGACGATCCCCGGGTGCTCGAGCTGCCCGGTGACGCGCGCCTCGTGGAGGAAGCGCGCGCGCGCGTCGGGCGAGGCCTCGGTCGGGTCGAGGAGGACCTTCTTGGCCACCTCGCGCCCGATCGCCGGATCGCGCGCGCGGAGGACGCGCCCCATGCCGCCGCGGCCCAGCTCGCCCGTGACCTCGAGGCGGGGCGCGCCCGGCGGGGCCGACGCGACGCGCGGCAGGGCGCCGACCTCGACGGCGACGTCCCAGGCCGGCCGCCCCGCGGCGACCGCCCGGGCCAGGAGCGCGCGCGCCTGCTCCGGGGCGAGCAGGCCGCGCTCGACGGCGGCGGCGAGGAAGCGCTCGTTCGGGTCCACGCTGAGGGGTATAGCGCCGGCTACTCGCGCACGCTGTAGAAGCGGTCCATGAAGTCGCGCGCGCCGAAGCCGACCTCGGGCAGGAGCCCCTCGGCGCGCAGCCAGGACACCTGCCGCTCGAGCGCCTGGCGCACGGGCGAGGGCGAGTGGCCGAGCTCGCGGCGCGCGCGCGAGTCGTCGACGAACCAGTAGAGGGCCATGGCCGTGCCGATCGCCTCGTTGAGCGTGATCGCCTGCCCGCGGTCGACGCCGAGCGCGCGCGCGAACAGCTCGCCGGCGCGGCCGAGGAGGTGCATGCCGGCGCGCGGGATCGGCAGCGTGGGCGTGCGCACGCCCAGGACCTCGCGCAGGAGGTCGGCGTAGGCGCGGTTGGTCAGGTTCTCGCCGCCCAGCAGGTAGCTGCCGCCCGGCGGCGCCTCGAGCGCGCGCACGTGGGCGCGGGCGACGTCGAGCACGTCGACGAGGTTGAGGCCGCCCGGCGGCGTCACCGGCAGGCGCGCGAAGGCCACGCCGACGATCGCCCACGACGAGTGGAAGCTGCGGTCGCCCTCGCCCAGGCACAGGCCGGGGTGCAGCAGCACGACCTCGAGCCCGCGCGCCGCGCCCTTCCACACCTCGGCCTCGGCCAGGGCCATGGAGATGACGTGGAACGAGTGGTAGCGCTCGGCCGTCGGGACCCCCTGCTCGTCGACGGGCGTGGGCGAGGTCGAGCCGGCGTAGATCCCGACCGACCCGTCCCAGATCAGCCGGCGCACGCCGGCCTCGAGGCAGGCGTCGACGACGTTGCGCGTGCCGAGGACGTTGACGCGGTAGAGCTGGTCGGCGGCCTTCTTCCACAGCGACAGGAGGCCGGCCGCGTGGACGACGGCGTCGTGCCCGGCGAAGGCCGCGCGCAGCGAGGCGGGGTCGGCCAGGTCGCCCGTGGCGAAGCGCACGGGCGCCCCGTCGAGGACCTGGCGCTGGCTCGTCGGCCGGACGACGGCCGTGACCTCGTGCCCCGCGCGGATCATGTCGCGCACCACGTGCGAGCCGACGAACCCCGTCCCACCGACCACGGCGATCTTCACGCGGCGCTCTCCGAGGGGCGAGAGCATAGGCGATGACGTCGCCGCCGCGGGGTATCCTCGGCCCCCCCATGCTGCGCGAGCCCGACCGCCTGGTGAACGCGCTGCGGCGCGCGTGCGACGCGCTCGCCCTGCTGGTCGCCTTCGCCCTGGCCTTCTGGCTCAGGTTCCTCTCGGGCCTCGTCGCCGCGCCCGCGGGCGACCCGCCCTGGGAGAGCTACGCGCGCGCGGCCCCGGCCGCGCTCGTGCTGGCCCTCGTGGCCTTCGGCGCGGCGGGGCTCTACCGCCGGCGCGCCGTCGAGCCGGCCCGCGACGAGGCGCTCGCGGTCCTGCGCGGCTGCGCCCTGGCGCTCGTGCTCGTGCTGGCGGCGGCGTCGCTCTACCGCGACGAGAGCTACTCGCGCCTGTTCGCGCTGGGGCTCGCCGGCACGCTGCCGGCCGCGGCCCTCGCCGGGCGCGCCCTCCTGCGCGCCGGGCTCGCGCGCCGCGCGCGCGCGCGGTTCGGCCGGCGGCGCGCCGTCGTCGTCGGCGCCGAGCCGGCGCGCGGGCGCGCCCTGGCGCTCCTGGCCCGCCACGCCGAGGAGGGCGTCGAGGTCGTGGCCACGCTCGACGCCGACCCGCCGCCCGACGACCTCGCCGAGCAGGTCCGCGGGGCGCGCGCCGACGAGGTGCTCATCGCCCTGCCCCCCGAGCGCCTCGCGCTCGTCGGCGCGCTCGACCGCGCGCTCGGCGACGTGCCGGTCGACGTGCACGTGGCCCTGGACCTGGGCGCGCTCACGACGCTGCGCCCCGCGGCGGGCGACCTCCACGGGCTGCCGCTCCTGACGCTGCGCCGCGGCCCCTACGTCGGGCTCGACGGCCTGGGCAAGCGCGCCTTCGACGTCGTGGCCGGGGGGGCGCTGCTCGTCCTCGCCGCCCCGCTCCTCCTGGCGCTCGGCCTGCTCGTGCGCCTGACCTCGCCCGGCCCGGCGCTCTACCGCCAGGAGCGCGTGGGCTGGGGCGGCCGGCGCTTCTTCATGCTCAAGCTGCGCACCATGCGCCACGACGCCGAGGGGCCCACGCGCACGCTCCGCGACGACCCGCGGCGCACGCGGCTGGGGGCGCTCCTGCGGCGCACGAGCCTCGACGAGCTGCCGCAGCTCTGGAACGTGCTCCGGGGCGACATGAGCCTCGTCGGGCCGCGCCCCGAGCGCGTCGAGCACTTCCCCGAGCTCGAGCGGCGCCTGCCGGGCTTCATGCTCCGCCACGCGGTGCCGGCCGGGATGACGGGCTGGGCGCAGGTCCACGGGCTGCGCGGCGACGCGCCGGTCGAGGAGCGGCTGCGCTACGACCTCGAGTACATCCAGCGCTGGTCGCCGTGGCTCGACCTGCGCATCCTCCTGCTCACCTGCGTGCGCGGCTTCGCCCATCCGAACGCGTTCTGACCGCGCTCACCGCTTGAAGCGGTGGCGCGCATCCCCGAGCGAAGGCCGCGAAGCGGCCGGAGCGAGGGCGACAGGTGCCTCACTGCGGATCGGAGCCGGATCGGAGCACGGGTCCCGCTCCATGACGTGGACATCATCACGAGCGACGGCCGCTGTGAGCGCGGCTCAGGCGCGCAGGGCGATCGCCACGTTGAGCGCCGCCGCGAACGCGACCCAGGCGACGGCCGGCGCCAGGAGCGCCGCGGCCAGCGGCCGGACGCGCGCGAACGCCGCCGTCGTGAGCCCGAGGGTCACGAGCAGGGCGAGGATCACCGCGACCGCGGCCCCCGGCGCGCGCAGCGCGAAGAAGGTCCCCGACCAGGCGACCTGGAGCGCGAGCTGGAGCCCGTAGAGCCCCAGCCCGGCGCGCACGCCCGGGGTCCGCCAGCCGGCCCGGGCGACGAGCCAGGCGGCGATCGCCTGGAGCACGTAGAGGGTCGTCCAGACCGGGCCGAACGCCGCCTCGGGCGGGGTCCAGGCCGGCTTGGGCAGGGCGTCGTACCACGGCCCCAGGCCGAGCGATGTGAGGAGGATGCCAGCGACCGAGACCACGAGCACCGCCCCGAACGAGGCGGCGAGCAGCCCGTACCTCCGGTGGCGCGTGTCGCGCGCTCGACGAGGCGCCTCGATCGTCGTGGTCATCGGTCCTCCTGTCCGCCCCCGGACGCCAGGGCGACTTCGTGTCCTGCTGCAGTCTGCGGCGTCCAGGTGCGAACGGAAGTGCGACGAAACCTGGGAACAGGAAGGCTTTCCGTTCCAGCTCGCAGACCTAACTCCTTTTCGTCCCGTGCCGACGCCGCCGGCATGAGTTGTGCGGTAGCGCTCGACCGATGTCACGCCGCTACCATTACAAGCTACTCAAGGAACTCGGTCGCGGGGCGGCCGGCGTGATCTACCTGGCCCTCGACGTGGAGAAGCAGCGCCTCTTCGCGCTGAAGTACCTCTCCCAGGAGGCCGTCGCCCGTCACCCCAACGCGGTGGCGCGCTTCCAGCGCGAGGTGCGGATCCTCTCCAAGCTCCGCCACCCCAACCTCGTGGCCGTCGACCGCTGCGGCCGCTCCAAGGGTCGGCCCTACTTCGCCATGGAGTACGTCGAGGGCACGTCGCTGGCCGACGTGCTCTCCGAGCGGCGGCTGAGCGTGCGGCAGGCCCTGCGCACGACCGAGAAGCTGGCCCGCGCGCTCGACTACATCCACCGGCGCGGGATCGTCCACCGCGACCTCAAGCCGAGCAACATCCTCGTCGACACGGCGGGCACCCCGCGCCTCGCCGACTTCGGCCTCGCCCGCGACGAGAGCGAGCGCGACATGCAGCTCACCGCCTCCGGCGTGGCCGTCGGCACGCTGCGCTACTCGTCGCCCGAGCAGTGCGGCGGGCGCAGCCACAAGGTCGACGGCCGCGCGGACATCTACTCGCTCGGCCTCGTGTGCGCCGCGGCGATCACGGGCATCCAGCCGCGCGTGCCCGAGACGATGCAGGACCTGCAGGCCCGCTTCGAGCGCGAGTACGAGGGCATCATGGTCCGCCAGCTCGTGCCCGAGGCCGTCATCCAGATCTGCCGCAAGGCCACCCGCTACGACCCGAAGAAGCGCTACCGCGCCGCGAGCGAGATGGTCCGCGAGATCCGTGACGCCCTGGCCGAGCTGCGGGCCACCTCGCAGCGCATGCTGGCGGGCTCGGGGGTCTAGACGCCCCGCTACCTGAGCCGGTCGCCGTACTTCGCCCACACGACGGCGGCCGTGATCAGGCAGCTCGCCGGGGTGACCACGAGCAGCGCCATGAGCAGGAAGAAGGCGCCGGCGCCGCCACGCCGCGCCGGCGGCGCGACGACGGGCGATGCCGCCTCCTGGGTGGCCGCGAGCGCCGGCGCGCAGGCGGCCACCGGCGTCGGCGTCGGGGGCGTCGGCGGCGCCGGCAGGGGCTTGCGGCGGCCGCTGCCCGAGGCGGGCAGCGGAGGCGCCTCGGCCGAGCTGCGCTCCGCCCCGCGCGGGCCGAGCGGCAGACGGCCGGCCAGGACGAGGTCGATGTCGCGCACGAGGGCCTGCGGGTCGGGGTAGCGGTCCTCGCGGGCGCGCGCGGCCATCCCCTTGACCACCTGCGCCACGCCGTCCGAGAGCTCCGGCCGGACGACGCGAACGTCGGGCACGTCCTCCTCGATGTGCTTCGTCATGAGCTCGATCGCCGGCAGCTCGTCCTCGTCCTCGAAGGGCACCTGGCCGGTGAGCATGTGCCACAGGCACAGGCCGAGGGCGTAGAGGTCGGCGCGCACGTCGATCCCCTCCTCGCCCAGCGCCTGCTCGGGCGCCATGTAGCAGGGCGTCCCGACGACGATCCCGACCTGCGTCAGGCGGGTGGTCCGCTCGACCTCGCGCGCGAGCCCCAGGTCGGCCAGCTTCGCCAGGCCGTCGGAGGTGAGGAGGATGTTCTCCGGCTTCACGTCGCGGTGGATGATCTTCTTGGCCTCGGCGACGCCGAGCGCCAGGGCCACGCCGCGCGTGATCTTCAGCGCCTCGCGCTCGGGCAGCGCCCCGCGGACCGCCATCAGGTCGAGGAGCGAGCCGCCGTCGAGAAACTCGTAGGCGATGAACTGCTGGTCGGTGGCCGGGTCGCGACCCGCCTCGACGATCGCCACGACGTTCTCGTGGCGGATTCGCCGGGCAGCCTCCGCCTCGCGCCTGAAGCGCTCCACGTACTCCGGATCGCGCATGACCTCGGGCTTGAGCACCTTGAGCGCGACGCGGTCGCCGCGCGTGGCGTGGCGGGCGAGGTGGACCCTGCCCACGCCGCCCTCGCCGAGCTCGCGCAGGACGATCCAGTCGCCGATGCGCTGCTCGCCGCCGCCGGCCGTCCGCTGCCGCTCCGTCGGCCGCGGGCCCTTGAACGGGTCGGCGAGCTTGACCGGGCCCGCCGGCGGCCGCGGCTCGGCCACGAGCCGGTCGAAGGCCATGACCGTCTCCTCCTCCGAGCGCGGGCCGCGGCCCGCCGCCGGGAGGGCCAGCACGTCGTCGAAGGGGAGCGTGGTCGGCTCCTCCTCGTCGGCCAGCGCGGCCGCGAGTCCCGGGAGGCGCAGGACGCCGCTGAAGGCGACCGTGGCCATGGCGTCGCCGTCGACCACGCCGCTCGCCGGCGTCGCGGCGTCGAGGGCCGGGAGGGCCCCCGCGACGCTGGCCGTCAGCGGCGGGCCCTCGGCCGAGCCCGAGCCGCTCGAGTCCCACAGCGCCGCCGGTCGGGCGGGCGCCGCGTCGCCCGCCTTGCGGAACCCGGCGAAGCCCAGGAGCAGCGCCCCGCAGGCGGCGCACGGGGCCTCCTTGCGGCGCGGCAGCGCGCCCTGCGGGGTCGTGGCGCCGCAGGCGTCGCAGCGCACGGCCGGCAGCTCGACGCCCAGGCGCAGGAGGCGCCGGAGCGTCCTCGCCCCGAAGCCAGCCTTGAGCAGCAGCCGCGCCAGCGACGTCGGGCGCCGGCTCCGCGCGCGCGCCTGCAAAAGGCGGCGGAGCTGGGCGTGCTCGGCCTCCGTGATGAGCCGGCAGAGCACGGCCAACTGACCGAGGCTGGCCGCGGCGGCAGGCTTCATGCCGGGGTTTGTACCCCGCGCCCGGGGTCAGGGCCAGGCGTCGCGTAGGATCTCCCGCATGCGCGACGACGGCGCGATCCTCGTCACCGGAGCGGCGGGCTTCCTCGGCCACGCCGTCGCCCGCGAGCTCGTCGCCCGCGGGCGCCGGGTCGTCGGGACCTCGCGCGACGGGCAGGGCCTACCCGAGGGCGTCGAGCCGGCGCCGCTCTCGCTCGACGACGGCGGCCAGGCGGCCGGGGACCTCGTGCGCGCCCTCCGGCCGGCGGCGGTCGTCCACCTGGCGGCCATGGCCGACGCGGACGCCTGCGCCCGCGCGCCCGAGGCCGCCAGGCGCGTGAACGTCGACGCGGCCGGGCAGGTCGCCGCCGCGGCGTCGGCCGCGGGCGCGCGGACGCTCTACACGTCGAGCGACCTCGTGTTCGGGGGCGACCGCGCCCCGTACGCCGAGGACGACCCGCCGGCGCCGCTCGGGCCCTACATGGCGACCAAGGCGGACGGCGAGGCCGCCGTCCTCGCCGCCGACCCGGGCGCCCTCGTCGCGCGGGTGGCGCTCCTCTACGGGCGTCGGCGCGGCCGGCGCGGCTGCTTCACCGACGTCCTGGTCGAGCGCCTGCGGCGCGGCGAGCAGGTGCCGCTGTTCGTCGACCAGCACCGCACGCCGCTGCTCGTCGACGACGCCGCGGCCCTCCTCTGCGACCTGCTCGAGCGCCGGGCCGCCGGCCGCGTCCACGTGGCGGGCCCCGAGCGCGCCTCGCGCCACGCGCACGGCCTGGCGCTCGCGCGGGCGCTCGGCCTCGACCCGGCCGGCTGCGTCGCGGCCCGGATGGCGGACGTCCCTGGGCTCTCGCCGCGGCCGGCCGACGCGTCGCTGCGCATCGACCGCCTCGTCGGCCTCGTCGGCCGCGCGCCGCTCGGCCTGGCCGAGGGGTGCGCCAGGCTGGCCGCGGAGGCGGACCTGGCCGGAAGGTGACCCCGCCCCTTGGCGTGGACCCGGCAAGGGGTTATTGCAGTGGTCGCCCGAAGGGGGGGTCCGTGGCCGTCAAGTGCTCCGCGTGCGGGTACGCCAACTACAACCCCGACGCGCGCGCCTGCGAGCTGTGCCACGCCAAGCTCGGCGGCGGCGCCGCCGAGTCGGCCGGGAAGATCGCCGAGTCGGGCGACGACCTGGCGCGCCTGACGGCGGAGGCGCTCGAGGAGGAGGAGGCCGCCGCGAAGAAGCCCGCGGCGGCCCCCGCCCGGGCCCAGCCGGCCGCGCCGGCCGGGCCCTCGGTGGCGTCCGTGGGCGCGGCCGCCGCGCGGGGCGCAGGGGGCCTCGACATCCTGCTCTTCGCGCTGTCGCTGCCGCTGACCTTCCCGGCGGCCCTGTGGGTGCTGCTCCGGGGCCGCGGCGACTGGCAGGCCGTGCCGGTGACCGTGTGGCTGGGGCAGGGCATGCTCGTGCTCACCGGCGCCGCGACCCTCACCTTCATGTCGGGGGGCGACGCCGCCTGGGCGCGCGCCGCCTTCCCGGTCGGCCTCGGCTGCGCCTTCTTCGGCGGGCTCCTCCTCGTCCGGATCGGCGAGCAGGCCGCGGGCTGGGGGACCGTCGGCACGCTCCTGGGCGGCGCCTGCCTGGCGGGCGGGACGGCGCTGGCCATGCGCGCGGGGCCGGTGTTCGAGGGGCACACCGACCTGGTGCGCGCCGTGGCCGTGAGCGCCGACGGCAAGCACCTGGCGACCGCGGGCGAGGACGGCGCCGTGCGCCTGTGGGACGTCGCGCGGCGCGCGCCGCTGCAGCTGGCGCGCGCCCACACCCCCTCGGCGACCGCCGTGCGGCTCGACCCGGCCAGCTCGCTCGTCGTGTCCGGCGGCGCCGACGGCCTCGTGCTCCTCTGGGACGGCGAGCTCGAGGCCGAGCCGCGGGCGCGGGTCACGGCGCACCGCGGGGGCGTGACGGCGGTCGACTACCACCACGACAAGGACCAGGACAAGGCCGCGGGCCGCCTGCTCACGGGGGGCGTCGACGGGTTCGCGCGCGTGTGGTCGGCCGCGGGCGAGCCGGCGGAGCTCGGCGCGGTCAAGCTGCACCGGGGCGCCGTGACGGCCGTGGCCTGGTCGCCCGACGGCAAGCAGGCGGCGAGCGGCGGCGCGGACGGCATCGTGTTCGTGTGGCAGGCCCCCGAGGGGCGCGCAGTCGCCCTCGAGCGGCACAAGGGCCCGGTCCTGTGCCTGACCTGGTCGCGCGACGGCGAGCGGCTCGTGAGCGGGGGCGAGGACGGCCTCGTGTGCGTCTGGAGCCCGGCCCGCCCGCGCGAGGCGCCGGTCGTCCTCGGCGCCGGCGCGTCGACGCGGGCCGTGTGCCTGATCGACGGCGGCAAGCGCCTGGTCGCCGCCCACGACGACCGCGCGCTGACGCTGTGGGACGTGGCCGCCGGACAGCCGCTCGGGCGGGCGGAGCTGCCGGGGCCCCCCGCCGCGCTGGCGGTCAGCCCGGACGGCGCCACCCTCTTCGTGGCAGTCGGGCGCACCGTGAGGGCCCTCGCCATGAACGGGCTGTTCACCCGACCCTGACGAGACGTCGGCCAGGTGTGCCGACTGCTTGCCAGGTTGTCCATCGGGGGGCGCCCGGGCTGGGAACGTCGGTCGCCAACGGATAGGCTTGGGGGAGCTCCGCACCCGGATCGGGGGGGGGCGCGAGCGCCCGGGGGGGAACGACCCGCCGCGCGCCCACGAGAGGTCGGGCGTGGGAGAGAGCGCGAATCTCGCCTTCTACGCGGTCGTGTTCGCCAAGGGGACCGTCCCCAGGGCGCGCCTCGACGAGGCGCTGACGAAGGCGGTCGGCGGCGGCGCGCCGCTCGAGACGGTCCTCGTGCAGACGGGCGCGCTCGGGCGCGCCGACTGCGACGAGCTCCTGCGCGTGCGCGAGCGGCTGGGCCGGCCCTGCCAGGCGTGCGACGGCGTGACCTACCTGCTCCAGGACCAGACCGAGGCCAACACCCCCTGCGAGTACTGCGGCGGGCGGCTGCTCACGCGCGAGCAGCAGCGC
>JAHBXY010000228.1 GCA_019636275.1 Planctomycetota bacterium
CGGCGGCTCGCCAGCCGCCGCGGCGAAGCGCCCGGTCTGTCCCGTTGGCGGCCCCTTCCGCGGGCCGGGCCGCCGGGCGCCCGAAGGGGCATCGCCAGGCCCGCGCTGGGACCCGCCGCCCTCGGGCTGCCCCGACGAGCCGGGCGCGGGATCGCTCCCGGAGTCGGACGAGGTCGCCACGGCCCTCCTCGCGGCGGTCGGTCGGTCGCGCTCCATGGCCGGAGGAGGCGTCCTGGCCGCTGCCGTTCCCTGACCTATACCCCAACCGCACCATCACCGGCCACCGCCACGGAGCGAAGGTTGCCTTGGCGCCACGCCGCCGCGAGGGATACTCGCCCCATGGCCAGGCGATCCCCCCGCAAGAAGGTCAAGGACGATCAGCAGAGCGCCGGGTCGCTCGAGTACCTGCCGAAGGACCGCTGGCAGCCCATGCGCGAGCGGCGCGACCCCAACCCGATCGGTAACGTCGCCGAGATCGACGGCCGACCGTTCGAGCTGGAGACGGCCTTCACCCCGACCGGCGACCAGCCGCGCGCGATCGACGGCCTGTGCGAGCACCTGCGCGCCGGCGCGCCCGGGTCCACGCTGCTCGGCGTCACCGGCTCGGGCAAGACGTTCACGGTGGCCAACGTCATCGCGCGGCTCAACCGCCCGACGCTCATCCTCGCCCACAACAAGACGCTCGCCACGCAGCTGTTCCAGGAGCTGCGCCAGCTCTTCCCGCGCAACGCCGTCGAGTACTTCGTCTCCTACTACGACTACTACCAGCCCGAGGCCTACATCCCGTCGTCGGACGTCTACATCGAGAAGGACGCGACGATCAACGAGCGCCTCGACCGCCTGCGCCACCGCGCCACGCGCGCCCTGCTCACCCGGCGCGACGTCGTCATCGTCGCCTCGGTCTCGTGCATCTACGGCCTCGGCTCGCCCGAGGCCTACTACGGCATGAAGCTCTCGCTCCGGCGCGGCGAGGCGCGCGACCGCGACGACATCCTCCGCGCGCTCACGGCGATCCAGTACCGGCGCAACGACGTCGACTTCCGCCGCGGCACCTTCCGCGCGCGCGGCGACGTGATCGACATCGTGCCGGCGCACGAGGACGCGCTGGCCGTGCGCATCGAGCTGTTCGGCGACGAGCTCGAGCGGCTGACCGAGATCGACCCGCTCACGGGCGAGGTCAAGGGCGAGCTGGAGCGGGTGGACATCTACCCCAAGAGCCACTACGTCACGCCCGAGGACATGCTGAAGCGCGCCCAGGAGACGATCGAGGAGGAGCTGCGCGAGCGGCTCGCGTGGCTGCGCGGCCACGGCAAGCTCGTCGAGGCGCAGCGGCTCGAGCAGCGCACGCGCTACGACCTCGAGCTCCTGCGCGAGGTCGGCCACTGCAACGGGATCGAGAACTACTCGCGCCACCTGACCGGGCGCGCGCCCGGCGAGCCGCCGCCGACGCTCCTCGACTACCTGCCGCCCGACGCGCTGCTCGTGATCGACGAGAGCCACGTGTCGATCCCGCAGGTGATCGGCATGTACCGCGGCGACCGCTCGCGCAAGGAGACGCTCGTCGAGTTCGGCTTCCGCATGCCCTCGGCCCTCGACAACCGCCCCCTGCGCTTCGAGGAGTTCGAGGGGCTGGGCCTCCAGCGCCTGTACGTCAGCGCCACGCCGGCCGCCTACGAGCTCGAGCGCTCCGAGGGGCGCGTCTGCGAGCAGATCGTCCGCCCCACGGGGCTCCTGGACCCCGAGATCGAGGTCCGGCCCACGCTCGACCAGGTGCACGACCTCAAGGCCGAGGTCGAGGCGCGGGCGGCGAAGGGCGAGCGCGTGCTCGTGACGACGCTCACCAAGCGCATGGCCGAGGACCTGACCGAGTACTACCTCGACGCCGGGCTCCGGGCCAAGTACATGCACTCGGACATCGACACGATCGAGCGCTCGCAGATGATCGCCGCGCTGCGCCGGGGCGAGTTCGACGTGCTCGTCGGCATCAACCTCCTGCGCGAGGGGCTGGACATCCCCGAGGTGTCGCTCGTGGCCGTCCTCGACGCCGACAAGGAGGGCTTCCTGCGCAACCGGACGTCGCTCATCCAGACGTGCGGCCGCGCGGCCCGCAACGTCCACGGCCGGGTGATCTTCTACGCCGACAGGGAGACCGACTCGATCCGCGAGACCCTCGCCGAGACGCGCCGGCGCCGCGAGCGGCAGGAGGCCTACAACCAGGAGCACGGGATCACGCCGCGCTCGGTCGAGAAGGGCTTCCACGAGGGGCTGGGCGACATCGTCGACCGCGACTACCTCGAGCCCGAGGACCTCGTGCGGCAGGCCGAGGACGCCAGGCTGGCCGAGGAGGACCTGCGCACCAACGTCGACGAGCTGCGCCGCGAGATGCTCGCCGCGGCCGAGGCGCTGGACTTCGAGAAGGCGGCCGCCCTGCGCGACCGCGTGTTCGAGCTCGAGGCCCGCGCGCTGGGCCTGCCGACGCCCGGCGCGCCCAGCCCGCCGCCGCTGAAGAAGAAGACGCCGCGCCGGCGGCGCTGAGGTGTGTTCGACGGCCGCGGCCGCGGATGCTGGGCGGGGCGGCGCGCGGGCCAGGCGCAAGCCGAATGGTCAGCGGCTGACTCTCGAGGCGAGTCTTCCGTTCCCGTTCCCGTTCCCGTTCCCGTTCCCGCACCTCCGAGGTCGTTGATCATGCGTGTGACCGCGCTCACCGCTTGATCCGCGAGCGAAGCGAGCAGACCGAGCGGTGGCGCGCATCCCCGAGCGGAGGCCGAGTAGCGGCCGGAGCGAGGGCGACAGGTGACTCACTGCGGATCGGAGCATCGAGCCGCGCGCCGGACGTGGACATCAGAACAAGCGACGGCCGCTGTGAGCATGGAGATCACGCGGAGGAGGAGGTTTCGACCCGCGCTCGTGATCGAAGTTCACGTGGCCCCGACGACCGGGAACGGGAACGGGAACGGGAACGGGAACGGGTCGACGCAGCTGTCTTCGGACGGGGGCCGCCCGCCGTCAGAGGTGCAGGATGCGGCTGCAGGTGAAGCAGGTCGCGATCTGCTTGCCGCGCACCTGCGAGACCTGCTCGGGCCGCACCTTCATGAAGCAGCCCTGGCAGATGTCCGCTGAGACCGCGGCGGTGGCCGAGTCCTTGTTCGTCTCCAGCACGCGCTGATACAGCGCCCGGTGCTCGGCCGACAGCCCGCCGGCCGCCTCGGCCCGCTGGCCCTCGAGCCGCGCCAGGTCGGCGTCGATCGTGCCCAGCTCCTGCGCGACGCGCTTCTTCGCCTCGGCCAGCTCCCCGTCGAGCTGCTTCAGCTTGCCCTCGAGCGCCTTCTGCTCGGCGACCCGCCGCTCCTGGGCCTCGTAGGCCTCGAGCACCTTCGTCTCGATGTCGCCCAGCTCGGACTTCTTCTGCTCGATCGAGCGCAGGAGCGCCTGGTACTCCTCGTTGGTCTTGGCCTGGTTGAGGGCGGCCTGGGCCTTCTCGATCTCCGCCGTCTTGGACTTCGCCTCGCCCTCCAGGCGCGTGGTGTCGCGCGCCTGGGTCTTCTGCTGCTCCTTGAGCCGCTCGAGGCCGCGGCGCGCGTCGGCCACGCGCGCCTCCTGCGGGGCGGAGATCTGCAGGGCCTGACCGCGCCGACGGCGCGCCTGGTACAGCGCGCGGTCGACCTCGCTCAGCCGCAGGATGGCGTCGAGCGGTGTGTCGCTCACCGGGGCACGGCTTCCAGGAAGCCTTCGAGCATGCGGCTGCGCACCGGGTGCTGCAGCTTGCGCACCGCCTTGGCCTCGATCTGGCGCACGCGCTCGCGCGTGACCTTGAAGATCCGGCCCACCTCCTCGAGCGTGTAGGTGTAGCCGTCGCCGATCCCGTAGCGCAGCTTGATGATCTCGCGCTCGCGGAAGGTCAGCGTCTCGAGGACCTTCTCCAGCTTGTCCTTGAGCATCTCGTAGGTCGCCGCGTTCACCGGCGACTCGGCGCCCTTGTCCTCGATGAAGTCGCCGAAGAACCCGTCGTCGCTCTCGCCGATCGGCCGGTCGAGCGAGATCGGGTGCTTGCTGATCTTCATGATCCGGCGGCACTCGGCCACCGGGATCTGCAGCTCGGCCGACAGCTCCTCGATCGTCGGCTCGCGGCCCATCTTCTGCACGAGCTTCTTGGAGATGTTCCGCAGCTTCGACATGGTCTCGATCATGTGGACCGGGATGCGGATCGTCCGCGCCTGGTCGGCGATCGAGCGCGTGATCGCCTGCCGGATCCACCACGTCGCGTAGGTCGAGAACTTGTAGCCGCGGCGGTACTCGTACTTCTCGACGGCCTTCATGAGGCCGGTGTTCCCCTCCTGGATCAGGTCCAGGAACGACAGGCCGCGGTTGCGGTACTTCTTGGCGATCGAGACGACCAGGCGCAGGTTGCCGCCCGAGAGCTCGCGCTTGGCCTTCTCGTAGCAGGCGAAGCGCTTCTCGAGGAACCGCATGCGCTTGTCGAAGCTCATGGGGAACGCGGCCTCCTTGCAGGCCTTCGTCCGGCTCCACGTCTTCGGGAAGTCGCCGAGGTGCGACTCGTAGTCGAACTCCTCGCCGTACTTGTCCTCGAGGCGCCGCAGCTTCTCGGCCGAGTCGCCGGCCGACGGGCCGACGCCCTTGGCCATGCGCCGCAGGTACTTCATGTCGCGGTAGTCCGCGCGCATGATCTCCAGCCACGGCCGCACGAGCTTGATCTGGATGCCGCACTCCTCGAGCAGCCAGGTGGCCCGGCGGCGGCGCGCCTTGATCCGCTCGAGCAGCTCCTTGCGCTCCTTGAGCGAGATCTTCTTCTCGCGCGAGCGCAGGTAGAGCTTCTGCGTCTCGCGCATGATGTCGCGCACGACCGTGATCACCGGCATGAGCCGCTTGGTCAGCTTCGGCTTGGTCGCGCCGGTCTCGTCGGTGCCGGCGATCTTCAGCGTGCGGTCGAACGCCAGCTCGTTGGCGATGACCTGCTCGAGGACCTTCACCGAGCGCTGCATCATCTCGTTGTTGGAGAGGAGCAGGAAGCGGAACCGCTTGCGGTAGACCTCGATCTGCTTGGCGAGCGTCAGCTCCTTCTCGCGCGAGAGGAGCGGGATCTCACCCATCTGGGTGAGGTACATGCGCACGGGGTCGTCGATCTTCTCGGTCTGATCGGCGAGCTCCTCCGCCAGCTCCTCGAAGTCCTCGTCGGAGGGGCCGAACTCGGCCTCCTCCTCCAGGCCCTCCTCCTCCTCCTCCTCTTCCTCCTCGGCCTCGGCCTCGGCGGGCTCCTCGGCGCCCTCCTCGGCGGCGGGCGGGGCCTCGGCCTCCTCGCCCTCGGGGACGAAGGCCTCCTCGTCCTCCTCGGGGAAGGGGGCGGCCTCCTCGTCGGCGCCCACCTCGGGCTCGGCGTCGTCGTCGGCCTCCTCGGCCTCGGCCTCCTCGCCCTCGGCGTCGTCGGCGCCCCCCTCGAGGCCCTCCTCGTCGCCGCCCACCGGCAGCTCGTCGATCTCCTCGGCCACCTGGCCGCGGGGGCGTCGCTTCGAAGCCATTGAGAACCCCTCCTCGTCGTGCGTCGCTGCGCCACGGCCTGGCCGGGCGTCCGCGCCGCTCCCTCGTGGGCGCGTGACCGGTCAGACCGATCCCGCCGCCGCTCGTGTCGCCCCGTGTGGTCCGCCGGCGACCACACCCGTCCTGGTCGCCGCCGGGGGCCCGCGCCGCGCGTGGCCCCCCTCGTCGCCCCTCAGCGCGCCCGCGCCACCTGCCGCGCGCGCGCCTCGTCGATCTCCGTCCTCAGTCGTTTGTGCTCCGCCAGCAGGCGCTCGGTCGCCTGCGGGTCCTTGGTCTGTCGGATCTCGCGGGTGAGCTCCTGCAGCCGGCGCTGGCGGGCCCGGACGACGAGCGCCTCGGCCCCTTCCAGCTCCTTCACGTAGTTCTTGCCCCCGTCGATCCGGCCCACGAGCCCGTGAGCGAGGTCCCGCGCGGCCGGGTCGTCGAGGCGGGCCAGCACGGCGGCCGGGTCGGCCGTCCCCTGCTCGGCCGCGACGGCGAACACCGCCTCCGCCACCCGCTGGCCGGCGCCCGGCGACCACGCCGCGGGGCCGACGCCCTGGGCGGAGAGCTGCGCGGCCGCGTCGGGCACCGCCAGCAGCGCCTCGAGCAGCTTGGTCTCGACATCGTCCTTGGCCGCGGGCGCCCTGGCGGGCGCCTTGGCCCTGCCGGCGGCCCGGGCCGGCGCGCCGGCGCCCGCGCGGGCCTCGCTCTGGGCCTTGACGGTCTCGTCCCGCAGCACCTGCTCGGGGAGCCCGAAGCGCTCGGCGACCTTCTTCAGCTCCATGAACAGCGCCACCCGGTCATCGATGCGCCCGAGCAAGCGAATGGCCGCCCGGACCGCGCGCTCCTGCGAGCCGTCCGGCCCGCGGAGCGTCTCGCCGATGAGGAACGCGATCAGGTCCTCCGATGCTTCCAGGACGCGCTCGAGCGCCCCCGGCTCGCGCCGCGCGAGATCGTCGGGGTCCATGCCGGCCGGGAGGCGGGCGACCTTGAAGCGCAAGCCCGTCTCTCCCACGAGGTTGGCCAGCGCGCGCTGCGTCGCGGCCACGCCGGCGGCGTCGCCGTCGAACAGGAGCACGACCTCGTCGACGTAGCGGCGGGCCAGCCGCGCCTGCTCGGGAGTCAGCGCCGTCCCGAGCGAGGCCACGAAGTCCCGGTGCCCCGCCTGGTGCGGCACGACGACGTCCACGTAACCCTCGACGACGACGAGCCGTTTCGGGCGCGCCTTGCGCGCTCGGTCGAGCCCGTAGAGGACCTTGCGCTTCTCGTACACGCCCGGGACCTCCGGGGAGTTCATGTACTTGCGCTCGTCATCGCCCAGGGTCCGGCCGCCGAAGGCCACGACCTTCCCCTGCTCGTCCGCGATGGGGAACATCAGCCGGTCGCGGAAGAAGTCGTAGGGGCGGCCCCCGTCCTTCTGGCGCAGGAGCCCCAGCTCGAGCAGCGCCTCGAGCGGGATGTCGCGCTCGCGCGCCAGCTGCGGCAGGGCCGGGCGCGGGAAGCGGCCGTCGGGCGTGAAGCCGGGCGCCACGCCCAGGCGGAACGCGCGCGCGGTCTCCTCGGAGATGCCGCGGGCCGCGAGCATCTGCCGCCCGCGCTCCCCCGCCGGAGCCTTCGACCAGAGCACGCGCTCGTAGAAGGCCGCGACCATCTCGGTCGCCCGCAGCAGCTCCGCGCGCCGGGCCTCGCGCGCGCGCTCCTCGGGCGAGCTGGGCTCGAGGCGCACGCCGGCCCGCTCCGCGAGGCGCCGCAGCGCCTCCGGGAAGTTGACCCCCTCGACCTCCTCGACGAAGCGGAAGATGTCGCCGCCCTTCCCGCAGCCGAAGCACTTGTAGAAGCCCTTGCTGGGCGTGATGTGGAAGGACGCGCGCTGCTCCTCGTGGAAGGGGCAACGTCCCCAGTGGTCGTCGTGGCCGCGGGCCTGCAACCCTCCGGGTACGTAGTCGCCCACGAGCTGGACCATGTCGATCCGCTCGCGGATGAGATCACGCGCGGCCCTGGAGGAATCCGGACCCAACCCTGCCTCGAGACCGAGTGGCGGAGAATTTGGAGGTTTTACGCGCGCCGCGTCACACGCGCAAGGACGTGCCCCGGGCCGGAACTGCAAGTCCCAACGTCGCAAGTCATTGCGGTTTCAGGGCCGCGATGCGGCGGAAGCCCGCCACGTCGAGGTCCTCCGGTCGGCGCCGGGGGTCCAGGACGCCCTCCTGCACGAGCCTGCCCACCGCGTCGTCGACCCATCCCAGCCGCGGCTCGCGCTCGGCGACCTGCCGCGCGGCTTTGCCCAGGGTCTTCCGCCGGTAGTTGAACAGCGCGCGCGTGACCTCGGCCAGGGCCTCGAAGCCGTCGTGGCGGTCCGGCCGCGGGTCGAAGCGCACGACGGCCGAGGTGACCTTCGGCCGGGGCCAGAACACATCGGGCGGCACGCGCCGCAGGAGCTTCACCCGCTCGCACAGGGCGCCGCACAGGACCGACACGGCGCCGTAGGCCTCGTCGCCCGGGCCGGCGGCGAAGCGCTCCGCGGCCTCGAGCTGCACCATGACCACCATGAGCGTCAGCGGCAGGCGCTCGGCGAGCAGCCCCACGACGAGCGGCGTGGCCACGGCGTAGGGCAGGTTGGCGACCACGCGCAGCCGCGCCCCGCCCGCCAGCGGGCCCGCCAGGGCCTCGAGCACGCGGGGCTCGAGCTGGTTCTTGTTGGCCAGGGCGTCGGCCTCGACGAGCGTCAGGCGGTCGCCGGCAAGGGCGAGGCGCTCGCGCGCCAGCGCGGCCAGGCGCGGGTCGAGCTCCACCGTGACGACGTGCCGCGCGCGCGGCAAGACGAGCTCGGTGAGGATCCCGGGGCCCGTGCCGACCTCGAGCACGACGTCGTCGGGGGCCGCGTCGTCGCCCACGCCGTCGCGGGCGATCGCCTGGGCGAGGTTCTCGTCGATGAGGAAGTTCTGGCCGCTGACCCGCGACGGGCGGACGCCCGCCGCCTCGAGCAGCGCCCTGAGCTCGTCGCGCTTCACGGCCCGGGCGCGTCCTCGCCGGGGTCGTCGCCGCCCAGGAGCTTGACGAACACCCACACCACGAGCGCGATCACCGCGACCACGAATGCCAGCTTGAGCAGCGGGGCGATCACGACCGACCAGATCACCGCCACGGCCACGAGGCCGCCGACGACGGCGGCGAGCTTGACGCCCAGCGACGCGCCGGCGCCCGCGCGCGCGACCTCGGCGGCCGCGTCCTCCACCCCCGCCCGCCCTGCGGTGCGGGGGACGTCGCTCGTCGGCGCGTCGTCGGGCGGGGGCCCGCGCTCCTCGTCGAGCTTCCGCCGCGCCTCGCGGCTCAGCCGCTCCAGCTCCGCGTCGAGGTCCACGTCAGCGCTCCCAGGCGAGGAGGCTCACGCGCCGGCCGGAGGCCACGAGCAGGCCGCGCGCCGTGAGGGCGATGTTGAAGGGGGTGGTGTGGTCCGGGAGCGGCACGAGCGCCGCGCGGCGCAGCCCGTCGGGCGTGAGCTCGAGCAGGCGCAGCCGGGCGGCCTGCCCCTCGCGCACGGGGAGCGCCAGCCAGCGCCCCGCGACGACGGCCTCGCCGCAGGCCGGCTCGGCCGTCGGGCTCCGCTGGCCGACCGCGCCCGTGGCGGCGTCGACCGAGACGAGCTCGTCGTCCGAGTAGACGACGGCGTGCGCGTCGCCGACGGCGACAACGCGCCCGCCGCGCCCGCGCGGGAGGGCCCAGGCGGCCGCGCCGTCGGCGAGCCGCAGGCAGAGGACGCGCTCGCCGGCGACCACGAGCGCGCGCGGGCCGTCGGGGCCGCCGATCACCTCGGCCGGCGTGGGGGCCGGGTCGCTCGGCGGCGGGGCCAGGCCGCGCCGGACGAACCCGCGCGGCCGCGCGGCGGCCCGGTCGGGCTCGGGCCGCACGAGCCACAGGACCTCGCCCGTGGCGGCCTCGAGGCAGGCGACGACGCCCACGTCGGTCGTCACGAGGAGGCGCCCGGCGCCGTCGAGGGTCAGGGCCGCCGCCAGCTCGGGGCCGACCGGGTCGTCCTCCGGGCTGATCTGGCGCGGACGCTCGGCCGCGAACAGCGGCGCCGGGGCGGCCCACGCCGGGCGCAGGACGAGCGGCTGCTCGCGGCCGCCGGCGCGCTCGTAGGCGAACACCTCCAGCCCCGGCTCGTCGGCCTTGGCCAGGAGGACCACGTAGACGCGGCGGGCGTCCGTCGCCACGGCCACGACGTGCCCGCGCCGCAGGTCGTCGAGGAGGCGCGCCGGGGCGCCGCCCAGGCCCGGCGGCTCGCCCTGCGGCTCCTGGTCGAGGCGCGGGCGCGGGCCCGGGTCGCCGTCCCACCAGAGGAGGCGCGCGGCCCCGGCGTCGACGGCGACCAGGCCGTAGTGGCGCCCGGCGAGGTCCGCCCCGCGCACGGCGCGCGCCGGGGCCAGCCAGCGCTCGAGCACCAGCGGCGTGAAGGCCACGTCCCCCCAGGCGGCCACGCGCGCGGCGAAGCGCCCGCCGGCCGGGGGCAGGCTGCTCGTGGCCTCGGGGAGGTGCGGGATGCGGCCCCGCACCTCGCCCGTGTCGGCGTCGACGACGACGACGCGCGCGCCGGTGGACGCGACGACGCGGTCGCCGCCGGCGGCCGTGACCAGGCGCGGATGGACGAGGCAGGCGTCGGTCGGCGGGTCCTCGACCTGGCCCAGGGTCGCCGTCCAGCGCGGGGTCAGGCCCCCGTCGAGCCGCGGCGCCGAGCGCGGCCGGGCGAGCGCCTCCGCCACGAGGGGCTCGATGCG
>JAHBXY010000229.1 GCA_019636275.1 Planctomycetota bacterium
GGGTCGACGCTCTCAGGAGCCAGCCGTCGACGACCCCCTCGTCGACGACGATCGCCCGCCGCGACGCGCGGGGCGACGCTCACAGGAGCCAGCCCGTCGACGGCCCCTCGTCGACGACGACGATCACCCGCCGCGACGCGCAGGCGGACGCTCACAGGAGCCAGCCCGTCGACGGCCTCCTCGTCGACGACGATCGCCCGCCGCGACGCGCAGGTGGCCGCTCACAGGAGTCAGCCCGTCGACGGCCTCCTCGTCGACGACGATCGCCCGCCGCGACGCGCGGGTCGGCGCTCTCAGGAGCCAGCCCGTCGACCGCCTCCTCGTCGACGACGCCGCCCGCCGCGACGCGCGGGTCGACGCTTTCAGGAGCCAGCCCGTCGACGGCCTCCTCGTCGACGACGATCGCCCGCCGCGACGCGCGGGTCGACGCTCTCAGGAGCCAGCCGTCGACGGCCTCCTCGTCGACGACGATCACGCCCGCCATGCGCGGGTCGACGCTCTCAGGAGCCAGCCCGTCGACGGCCTCCTCGTCGACGACGATCGCCCGCCGCGACGCGCAGGCGGACGCTCACAGGAGCCAGCCCGTCGACGACCCCCTCGTCGACGACGATCGCCCGCCGCGACGCGCGGGGCGACGCTCACAGGAGCCAGCCCGTCGACGGCCCCTCGTCGACGACGGCGATCACCCGCCGCGACGCGCGGCTCGACGCTCTCAGGAGCCAGCCCGTCGACGGCCTCCTCGTCGACGACGATCGCCCGCCGCGACGCGCAGGTCGCCGCTCACAGGAGTCAGCCCGTCGACGGCCTCCTCGTCGACGACGATCGCCCGCCGCGACGCGCGGGTCGACGCTCTCAGGAGCCAGCCCGTCGACGGCGTCCTCCTCGACGACGATCACCCGCCGCGACGCGCGGGTCGACGCTCTCAGGAGCCAGCCCGTCGACGGCCTCCTCGTCGACGACGATCACCCGCCCCGACGCGCGGGTCGACGCTCTCAGGAGCCAGCCCCGTCGACGGCCTCCTCGTCGACGACGATCGCCCGCCGCGACGCGCAGGTCGCCGCTCACAGGAGCCAGCCCGTCGACGGCCTCCTCCTCGACGACGATCACGCCCGCCACGCGCGGGCCGATGCTCACAGGAGCAAGCCCGACGACGGCCTCGTCGTCGACGACGATCACGCCCCGACCACGCGCGAGCCGTTGCTCACAGGAGCAAGCCCGACGACGGCCTCGTCGTCGACGACGATCATGCCCCGACCACGCGCGAGCCGTTGCTCACGGGAACCCACGGACGTCAGTCGCAGTCGTGCAGGACGAGCGCCGGGCGGCGGGCGCGCTCCTCCTCCGAGACGCGGGCCGCGATGCGCGGCCCGAGGGCGCGGCACCAGGGCTCGTGCAGGAGGTGCGGCGCGTCCTCGTCGGTGGCCCAGCGCCAGCCGTCGCGCTGGGCCTGCTGGACCA
This sequence comes from Planctomycetota bacterium, assembly GCA_019636275.1. GTDB lineage: Bacteria > Planctomycetota > J058 > J058 > J058 > JAMLIC01. Next base: position 1,459 of record JAHBXY010000229.1, read on the forward strand.
TGGCGTCGCGGTAGGCGCTGCGCCGCGCGGCGAGGAAGCCCCACAGGCCGACGATCGCCACCAGGCCGAGGGCCACGCCCACGAGGAAGGAGCGCACGGTCGCCCAGCGGCCGTCCTTGGGCTGCTCGAGCCGGAACAGCAGGTCGCGCTCGGCCGTCTCGAGCGCCATGCGGTCGACGAGCTCGTCCTTGACCGGCTCGAGCGTCGACTCGCTGAAGACCGTGTCGCCGGCGCACTCGGGGCAGTGGACGGTCTTACCGAAGAACTCGGGCGGGATGCGCACGAGGAAGCCGCACAGGCCGCACTCGACCATGATCCGCCGCACCGTGGCCACCTCGCCGCGGTGGTCCTCGGAGGCGGCGTCGGCGCCGGCCGAGCTCTGGGTCTCGGCGTGCACGCGGCGGGAGTCCGCCTCGGCCTGCGCCGAGGCCTCGTCCGAGCCGGCCTGGTCGTCCTTGAGCGTCGCCTGGAGCGGCGGGCGCTCGCCGCGCGACCCGCGGCCCACCGGGCGCTTGCCCTCGGCCGCCGGCGGGTCCGCCTGCGCGCGCTGCGCCGCGCGGGCGGTGGCCACGACGCCGGTCGGCGTCTCGGACGGGTCGCCGGCCGCGGCCTGCCGGTCGCGCAGGACGAGCCAGCGGTCCTCGCTGCTGCGCCAGCGGGCCTGCTCCTCGGTCGAGACGCGCGGCACGGCGAGCACGCCCTGCTTGCACTTCGGGCAGCGGAAGTAGCGGCCGCCGAGCTCGGGCGAGAAGCGCCGGGCATAGTCGCAGTGCGAGCACTCGGCCCGGAGGCCCTCGGAACCCACGACGTGCGCCCTCCGCGCCGCAGCCGGCACGTGTAACCGGTGACCGGGCGGGGAGAGGATAGAGGGTCGACCGGCGGCGGGCAACGACGGCCCGCGCGACGACACGCGCGAACCCCGTGGCAGCGGGCCCTGCGCCTGGTCCGGCCTTCGCGCGGGGCCCCGGCGTCGCGGCCGCGCGACCTCGGGCGCCGCGGCCTGCGGAGGCCCCATGCCCTTCGACTCGCCCCTCCCGGCGCCCTCCCTGCGCCTCGTCGCCGCCCTGACCGTCGCCGTGGCCCTCCCGGCCCTCGCCCTGCTCGCCGTTCGCGCGCCGGCGCCGCGGCCGCCGAAGATGGAGGACGTGCCCGTGCCCGTGCCCGACCCCGCCCTGGACCCCGACCCGGAGCCGATGACCCAGCTCCTCCGCGCCCTCGACGAGGCCCACGCCAACTGCCAGGCGGCCGAGGCCGTGGTCCGCGGCTGCGGGTTGCCCCGGGGCGGCGCGTTGTTCCGCACGGCCGAGCTCGAGGCCGCGCTCCTCGACAACCCGTGGGTCGCCGACCGCGCCCTCGGCGAGGCGGACACGCTCCTGCGCGAGGCGGCCTGGCTCGCCGCCCTCCGCCCCGACGCGCTCCCGCCCGAGCGCTCCTGGGAGGACGTGCGCTTCCTCCTGGGCGGGATCCACTGGTACCTCGAGCGCGCCTGGGACGCCGCGGCCCGCTCGGAGGAGGCGCGGCGCGCCCACCCGTCACTGGCGGGCGCCCTCGCCGGCGTCCCGCTGCCCGCGCCCGCGCGTCACCCGGACGAGGACTTCGACCGTGAGGCGCTCCGCGCCTACCGCGACCTCGAGACCTTCGAGGACCTCCTCGGGGCCTGGGACTAGCGTGATCGACGGCTGCGGCCGCGGATGCCGGCGAGGGGGGCGCGCGCGGGTCGTAGGATCCGGCGATCGATACGACCCGCGCGCGCTCCCCCCTCGCCTCGGCCTCCGCGCCCTCGCCTCGCTTGCGGTTCCATTCCCCCCGTGGGTTCGAGCGTATCGATCACACGTTCGCCCTTTGAAGACAGGCCCTGGTGTGATCGACGGCTGCGGCCGCGGATGCCGGGCGAGGGGGGGGCGCGCGCGGGTCGTCGGTGTGGCCCGCCTCCGCAAGCTCCGTCGCGCGGCTGCGGCGCTGCAGTCCAGGCGGACCCTATCGCTCACGGTCGTCCGCAGCCGCGGGCCTCCCGCTTGCTCCGGCGGCCCACCGAGGACCCAGCAATCGATATCGGCCGCGCGCGCTCCCCCCTCGCCTCGGCCTCCGCGTCCTCGCCTCGCTCGTGGTTCCATTCCACCCGTGGGTTCGAGCGCGTCGACCACAGTTGTCCGTTCGAAGGCAAGCCCGCGCATGGCCCGACGGCTGCGGCCGCGTGATCACGTGACGCATCGCGCCGCGGGCGTTCCCCGCGCGTCCCCGCCCCCGTTGGAAACCGGCGGCGCGTTCGCGATCATGTGCCCCGCCACCCCGAGCAGGAGCACGGCCCCGATGAGCGCCGACGACGGCAACGCCAAGGCGTCCGGTGTCCACTTCTTCGACGACGTCTCGCGGCAGTTCGACAAGGCGGCCGCCGCCGCGCGGACCTACCCGCCCGGCCTCCTCGAGCAGGTGAAGGCGTGCAACGCCGTCTACCGCATCCGCTTCCCGGTGCGGCGCGACGACGGCGGCGTGCAGACGATCGAGGCCTACCGCGCCGAGCACAGCCACCACCGGTCGCCGACGAAGGGCGGGATCCGCTACAGCCTCGACGTGACGCAGGAGGAGGTCATGGCGCTCGCCGCGCTCATGACCTACAAGTGCGCCGTCGTCGACCTGCCCTTCGGCGGCGCCAAGGGCGGGATCAAGATCGACCCGCGCGCCTGCTCGGTGGGCATGCTCGAGCGGATCACGCGCCGCTACACGGCCGAGCTGATCAAGAAGAACTTCATCGGCCCGTCCGTCGACGTGCCCGCCCCCGACTACGGCTCGGGCGAGCGCGAGATGGTCTGGATCACCGACACCTACCGCGAGCTGAACCCGAGCCAGCTCGACGCGCTGGCCTGCGTCACCGGCAAGCCGCTCTCCCTGCACGGGATCCCCGGCCGCCGCGAGGCGACGGGCCTGGGCGTCTTCTTCGGCATCAAAGAGGCCCTCGACCACACGGACGACATGAAGGCGCTCGGGCTGACCACCGGGGTCGCCGGCAAGCGCGTCGTCGTCCAGGGCCTGGGCAACGTCGGCTACCACGCCGCCCGCTTCCTCCAGGAGGCCGGCGCCGTGATCGTCGGCCTCGCCGAGCGTGAGGGCGCGATCCACGACCCGAACGGCCTCGACCTCGAGTCGGTCATGGCCCACCGCCGCGAGTCGGGGAGCATCCTGCGCTTCAAGGACGCGCACAACATGACCGAGCCGGCGCAGGCGCTCGAGCTGCCCTGCGACGTGCTCGTGCCGTCGGCGCTCGAGAACCAGGTCCACGAGGGCAACGCCGAGCGCATCAAGGCCAAGGTCGTGGCCGAGGCGGCCAACGGGCCGGTGACCTTCGACGCCGCTGAGACCCTCGCCCGCAAGGGCGTCCTCATCCTGCCGGACATCTACCTCAACGCCGGCGGCGTGACCGTCTCCTACTTCGAGTGGCTGAAGAACCTCAACCACGTGAGCTTCGAGCGCATGACCAAGCGCCAGCACGAGGCCACCAGCCGCCGGCTGATCGGCGCGGTCGAGGCGCTCACCGGCAAGTCGATCGGCGACGCCGAGCGGCGGCTCCTCTCGCAGGGGCCCGACGAGATCGACTTCGTCCGCTCGGCCCTCGAGGAGACGATGACCCGCGCCTACCAGGTCGTCCACCGCCTGTGGAAGGTGCGTGAGCTCCCCGACCTCAAGACCGCGGCCTTCCTGCACGCGATCGAGCGGGTCGCGGACGCCTACGAGTCGCAGGGCATCTTTCCGTAGAGGGCCGTCAAGGCCCCGGCGGCGGGTCGTAGATCAGGCGCACGGCGCCCTTCTCGACCCACAGGGCCTTCACGCGCCCGAGGCGCGGGTCGCGGGCGCGGGCCTCCTGCAGGCGGGCCTCGAGCCAGCCGCGCAGGAGGTGCCGCGTGAGCGGGTCGGCGGCGTAGTCGCCGACGCGGGCCTCGACCACCTCGACCGTCGTGGCGGTCGGGGTGAGCGTGGGGCGGAGCGTGGCCTGCAGGTTCAGCGAGCCCTGCCCGCGCGGGCGCGAGGCCTCGACCTTCACCAGGTCGCCCTCGAGCAGGACGCGCGCCTTCTCGCTCGCGGTGTGGCCGGCCTTGCCGAAGAGGAGCAGGTTCGCCTCGCGCGGCGAGAGCTCCACGTCGGTCGAGCGCCCGAGCAAGCGCCCGCCGAGCTCGAGGAACTCGAACTTCGCCGTGAGCAGCGACTCCTCGAGCGGCCGGAAGGCGACGGGCTCGAACGGCAGGGGCGCGTCGGCCTGCGAGGCGTGCAGCGCCCAGCCCACCCAGCCGCACACGCCGGCGGCCACGAGCAGCGCGCCGAGGACGAGGCGCCCGCAGCGGCCGGCCCGCCGCGGGGCGGCCGCCGCCTCAGCGGGACTGGCGGTGCCGCTCAAGCGTCCCCCAGTAGAGGGCGCCGATCGCCACCCCCTCCTCGGCGCCCATCCCCCGCTCCGGCTGGCGGCCGACCTCGGCGGCGAGCGCCGCGCGGACCACGGGCGTGCGCGCGCCGCCGCCGGTCATGATCAGCGCGTCGACCTCGCTCCAGGCGGTGACGCCCGCCCGGTCGCGGACCTCGCGCGCGAAGGCCAGGCTCTTCGCCACCAGGTCCTTGGCCGCGTCCTCGAGCCCGGCGCGGGTGAAGCCCACCTTGAGCACCTTGCCGCGCGCCGAGACGGTCAGCGCCGCCTGCGTGCGCCGCGAGAGCTCGCGCTTGGCGTCCTCGGCCCGCAGCCGCAGGTCGATCGCGCCGCCCTTGTCCTGCATGGGGTCGAACGCGTGCGCCTGCTTGAACTTCCGCGCCGCCTCCTGGGCGATCAGCAGGTCCCAGCGCGCCGAGCCGAGCTCGCGGCGGGCGTCCTGCGCCAGCACCTGGATGTCGCCGCCGGCGCAGCGCACGACGCCGACGCCGAGCGCCGCGTGGCCGAGGTCGAACACGAGCGCGATGCGCGGGTTGAGGTCGGGGAGGCGCAGGGAGTAAGGGACGGCCGCGGCGAGCGCCTCGTCGGTGATCCCGACCAGCGCCACGCCGGCGCCCTCGACGGCCCGGCGCAGCGTCTCGCGCTGCGTCTCGGCGAACCAGGCCGGCGCCGCGAGCGCCACGTGCGTCGGCGCCGCGCCGCCGTGGCGGGCGACGTCGTCGAGGAGCCGCCGCAGGACCGTGGCCAGGACCGCCTGGGCGTCGACCTCGCCCTCGGCGTCGCCGGCGCTCAGGCGGAAGAAGGGGTCGGCGATCATCTCCTTGAGGTCGACCACCGCGCGGTTCGGCGCGGACGCGGCCATGCCGCGCGCCTCGCGCCCGACGAGCCGCTCGCCGTCCTCGTCGAAGAACACCTGCATGGGCGTGGCGCGCTCGTCCTCCTGGTTGGGGACGATCTCGTGCTGCCCGTCGTCGTTGAAGCGCGCGACGACCGCCGCCGAGGCGCCGATGTCGATCCCGACCAGGCCTGCCTGCAGCGCGGCCATGTCGGGCGGGGCCAGGTCGGGCGCGCCGCCGTCGGCCTCGGCCAGGGCCCGGCCGATCGTGTGGGCGCTGAGGACCTGCACGTCCTCGCCCAGGAACACGCCGGCGGCCGGCGTCTCGTCCTGGTCGGTGAGGGTGAGCGTGGCCCCGGGCGGGGCGGCCGGCGTGATCCCGAAGCTCGTGTCGAAGCCGAGCGCGTCGAAGTCGTCGTCGCCCGCCGCCGCGGGCAGCGGCAGCACGGCGTCGATCGGGTCCTCCTGCGCGAACGGGTCGGCTCCGGCGGCGGCGGGTGGCGGCGCCGCGGCGGGACCCGCAGGAGGGCGGGGCCGCTCGTGCGATCCGCTGCTGGGCGCGCCGGGCTTCTTCGTTCCGCTCACACCACGCCCCTTGGAGGTGGGGACGCAACTTTCAAACAGAGGGCATTCTACGCGCCCGGTCTGGCACACGGGGAGCCCCCCGGCGGCATCACTCCGGTTCGGCCACCGGCCGCTCGACCTCGCCCGCCCGGCGACTGGCGAGCAGCGAGTCCAAGTCCGGCCGGCGCAAGGGCCTGCGTGCGTCGTGGGCCGCCGGGACGGCCCCCTCGTCGGCGGGCGGGGCGGCCTCGTCGGCCAGCGGCCCGGGCGGAGCCGGCGGCTCGGGGGGAGGCGGAGCCTCGACCGGCTCGGGCGACACGAGCGCGGGGGGGTCCACGGGCGCCAGGGTCGGCTCCGGCTCGGGCTGCAGGTCGTCGGTCGCGGCCGGCGCCTCGCTCGCCGGCGCGTCCGCCGCCTGCTCGGTCGCCGGCTCGTCGGAGACGTCGGGCGCCGCGGGCTCGGCGGCGCTCGCCGGCTCGGCGACGCCCTCCGGGGCGGCGCGCTCGATCGCCGCCCGCAGGGCGCGCTCGAACTGCGCCACGTCGGCGCGCTGGCGCGGCTCGGTCCCGCGGAGCAGCCGCGGGGCGGCGCCCTCGTGCTCGACGCGCGGCACCTCGGCGAAGACGCGCGCGAGGTCGGCGCGGACGGGCAGGGCCAGGACGACGCGCTCGAGGTCGCGCACGAGCTCGCCGGCGTCGACGTAGCGGCGCTCGAGCCGGGCGAAGCAGCGCTCGAACACGGCGTCGACCTCGGGCGGGAGGTCCTCGACGAAGTCGCTCGGCCGGTCGCCGGGCTCGGGGAGCGTGCCGGTGAGGGCCTCGAAGAGGATCACGCCGAACGTGTAGAGGTCGCTGCGCACGTCCGGCACCTTGCCGGCGCGCTGCTCGGGGGACATGTAGGCCAGCGTGCCGGCCAGGGCCTCGCCCTCGGCGCTCCTGAAGCTGAGCGACAGCCGCAGCTGCGCCGCCTCGCCCTGCAGGCGCCCGAGCTCGAAGTCGGTGAGCTTCACCGAGCCCGACTCGTCGAGGAGCACGTTCTCGGGCTTGAGGTCGAGGTGCAGGACGCCGGCGAGGTGCGCGTCCTTGAGGCCGCGCGCCACCTCGAGCAGCACGTGCAGGGCGACGACCGGGTCGAGGCGGTCGTGCAGGCGCAGGAGCTCGCGCAGGGTCGGGCCGTCGACGTACTCCATGACCACGTAGGGCGGGTCGGCGTCGAGGTCGACGCGCAGCGGCTTGACGATGCGGCTGCTCTTGATCTGGCTCTGCAGGGCGCCGAAGCGGCGCAGGTGCTCGACCGCCTCGGGCGTGCGGGCGAACTTGATCGCCACGGGCAGGAGGGCGCGGAAGACCTCGCCCATGCCGCCCTCGCCCAGCTTCTCGGCGAGGACGTACTCGCCCACGCGGATGCCGACGTCGAGGCGCTCGAGGTCGCGGCGCACCTCGTCGGGCGAGCGCGGCGTCGGCGGCTCGCGCTCGGGCTCGGGCGCGCGCGCCGGGGCCCCGTCGACGACGACGCGGCGGGCCGACTTGCCGCGCTGCTCGTCGCGCTGGAAGCGCGACCAGGCCGAGCCGTCGCGCTCGAGCTCCGCCGCGAGCTCGGCGCTGCGCTGCTCGACCTGCGAGAGGATCCGCGGCGTCGCCCGGCGCGCGGCGGCGGGGCCGTACTCCGCCTGGTAGCGGCGGTAGGCGCGCAGCGCCTCGTCCGGCTTGCCGAGGCCCTCGTGGGCCAGGCCCATGAGCCACAGGGCGTTCTCGCGCGTGGGCTCGGCCGTGGTCGGGTCGTCGACCAGGCGCTCGAGGACGCGCCGGGCCGGGTCGAAGCGGCCGACCTCCATGAGGCGGCGCGCGTCGGGGAGCCCGCGCGGCGGCTCCGCGTCGGGGACCGCGCCCTGCTCGCGGTTGAAGCTCGCCCAGGCGCTCTGCGACGTCTCCGGCGTGCCGCGCAGCAGCTCGGCCAGGCGCTCGCGCACGCGCGACAAGACCTGCGGCGTGGCGCGCGCCGTCGAGCCGGGGCCGTCGTAGTCCTGGAGGTACTTGAGGTAGACGCGGCGGGCGTCGTCGAAGCGCCCCAGCTCCTCCAGGGTGCGCCCGAGCCAGAACAGCGCCGGCTCGCGGCCCGGGGCGTTGGGGGAGCGCTGCCGGGCCAGCCGCTCGAACACCTTGCGCGCCGCCTGGGCCTCGCCGGCGTCGAGGAGGCGCTGCCCGTCGCTCACCGTCCGCGGCTCGTGCCCGCCGCTCAGCAACCCCGCCGTGAGCAAGATGGAGAGGAACAGGAAGGCCATGAGGACGAGCACGATGGCCATGTCCGGAGCATAACCGGGAACCGTCGCGGCTCACCCCCGGGGACCCGGGCGTCCCGTCCCAAGGTGGGGCCGCGTGGCCGCCAAGTGCCGCGATGGGTCGCCCGCGTCCCGTATCCTGCGCGGGGCGGAGGGGCCGGGTGGACGTCCTCGTGGTGGGTGACCTGGGCCTCGACGACTACCTCGACGAGGCGGCGCCGCGCGCGGGCGGGTGCGCGCTCAACGTGGCCTGCGCCCTGCGGGCGGCGGGCGCCGAGCGGGTGGCCGCGGCGGGGCCGATCGGTGACGACGGCGGGCCGCTGCTCGACCTGCTCCGCGCGCGCGGCGTCGACGCGGCGCTCGTCGAGCGCCACGCCGGCGCGACGCCGCGCCAGCGGATCGCCGTGCGGCCCGACGGCGAGCGCGACTTCGCCGGCTACCTGCCGGGCGTGCTCGCCGGCTGGCGCCCCGGGTCGGCGCTCGAGGCCGCCCTGCGCGCGGCGGGGCTGGTCTACGTGCCGGCGTTCGACGTGACGCGCGACCTGGCCGCGCGCGCGTGGGCCGCGCGCCCGGCCGGGGCGCCGCTGGCGCTTGACCTGATGAACATGACGGACCTCGACGACGCGTTCGTCGACGAGGCCGTGGCCCGCGCCGCGGTCGTGTTCGCGGGCCTGAACGCGGAGCGCGACGCGGCGCGCGTCGAGCGCCTGGCCGGGCTCGCCGCCCGGCCGGGGGCGGCGCTCGTCGTGG